>JBEBGT010000473.1:0-3354 GCA_040081365.1 Candidatus Eiseniibacteriota bacterium
TGCTCACCCCGTCGAGGGCGCGCTTCATCTCCTCTTCCACGCGCACGATGCCGACGAGTTCCTGCATCATGTCCTGCAACTCGTGCTGGATCGCGTACGGTGTGTCGGCGCCCGCGCGGTCGAACGGCGCGAGCGCGGCGCCCACCGCGGCGTCGGCTTCAGGGAGCGCGACCTTCACCGCACCCTTGGTCTTGGCGAACGCCGCCGCGTGCTCGCCGGCGCGCTTGCCGAACACGAGCAGATCGGAGAGCGAGTTGCCACCGAGCCGATTGGCCCCGTGGAGCCCCGCCGCGCACTCGCCCGCCGCGAAGAGCCCCGGCACGTTCGACATCTGCGTGTCACCATCGACCCGGATGCCGCCCATGATGTAGTGCGTCGTCGGGCCGACTTCCATCGGCACGGCGGTGATGTCGATGTTCGCCAGCTGCATGAACTGATGGTACATCGACGGCAGCTTCTTCTTGATGTGCTCGGCGCCCTTGGGGATGCGCTCCTTGATCCAGGCGATGTCGAGGAACACGCCGCCATGCGGTGAGCCTCTGCCCTCGCGCACCTCGCGCTGGATGCAGCGCGCCACATGGTCGCGCGTGAGCAGCTCGGGTGGGCGGCGCGCGTTCTTGTCGCCCTGCGTGTAGCGCCAGCCTTCCTCTTCGTTGTCCGCCGTCTGCGGCTTGTAGTTGTCCGGGATGTCGTCGAACATGAAGCGCTTGCCGTCCTTGTTGCGCAGCACGCCACCTTCTCCGCGCACGCCCTCGGTCACGAGGATCCCGCGCACGCTCGGCGGCCACACCATCCCCGTGGGATGGAACTGCACGAACTCCATGTCCATGAGTTCGGCGCCGGCCTCGTACGCGAGCGACTGGCCATCGCCAGTGTACTCCCAGCTGTTGCTCGTCACGTTGAACGCCCGCCCGATGCCGCCGGTCGCGAGGACGATCGCGCCGCAGGCGAAGAGCTTGAAGCGACCCTTCTCCCGGTCATAGGCGAGCGCGCCAGCGACACGGTCGCCGTCCTTGAGGAAGGCACTCACCGTCACTTCCATATGGACGTCGATTCCGAGATGGATCGCGTGGTCCTGGAGCGTGCGGATCATCTCGAGGCCGGTGCGGTCACCGACGTGCGCGAGACGCGGATAGCGATGGCCGCCGAAGTTCCGCTGCAGGATCCGCCCGTCGGCGGTGCGATCGAACACGGCGCCCCACTTCTCGAGCTCACGCACTCGGTCGGGCGCTTCCTGTGCGTGCAGCTGCGCCATCCGCCAGTTGTTCATGTACTGGCCGCCGCGCATGGTGTCGGCGAAGTGGACGCGCCAGTTGTCGCGGTCGTCCACGTGACCCATCGCCGCGGCCACACCGCCTTCGGCCATCACCGTGTGCGCCTTGCCGAGCAGTGACTTGCAGACGAGGCCGACCTTGGCGCCGGTCGCAGCGGCGGCGATCGCGGCGCGGAGTCCTGCGCCGCCCGCGCCGATGATCAGGACGTCGTGCTCGATCCGTTCGTATTCCGCCATCAGATGATCCTCAGGTCGGTGAGGATGCCCATCGAACAGAGGCGGATGTAGACATCGGTGAGGGCGACGCCGAAGAGACTGAACCAGGCCCAGTTCATGTGGCCGCGATTGCAGGCGCTCGAACAGTCATAGGCGAACTTGGGCACCGGCGACTTCCACATCTTGTCGCGCAGGCCGCCGATGATGTGGCGCATTGAGTGGCAGCCGAGCGTGTAGCCGGAGAGCAGGACGCAGTTGACGACCATGACGAGCGATCCGACGCCCATGCCGAAGCGCGTGCCGCCGGCGCCGTCATCCCACCAGAGGCCGAGCCAGGCGTCGTGCCAGAGGAAGATCAGGAAGATGAACGAGAGGAGCAGTCCGTACCGGTGGAAGTTCTGCATCACCAGCGGGAAGGACTTCTCACCCCAGTACGTCTTGCGCGGCTCGCCCACCGCGCAGGCCGGCGGGTCGGCCCAGAACGCCTTGTAGTAGGCGCCGCGATAGTAGTAGCAGGTGAAGCGGAAGAGCGCCGGGACGGGGAGGATGATCAGCGCCGGCGAGAAGGGCACGAAGGCCGGCCACCAGGCCGGCTTGGGGCCGAACCAGGCGTGCGGCGACGCGCCGAAGAGCTCCGGCGAATAGAACGGTGAGAGGTAGGGGCCGAAGGTGTAGTGCGCGTTCTGGAACGCGGCCCAGGTGGCGTAGGCGATGAAGCTCGAGAGCACCGCCACCACGAAGATGTTCGGGAACCACCAGGCGTCGCGGCGCATCGTGACGCCGAACCCGCGCTGTTCCATCACCGGCAACGATCTCTGCATTCGTGGTGTCCTGTGCTCGCGGGGGGCTCAGCACCGGCGAGCTGGCGCTCGCCGGGTTCAGGGCCCGGCTAACATGCAGCCTGAGGCCGTCGACGGCAACGCGCACGGGCAACAAGTGTGGCGAGGCCGCCTCGATTGCGAGTTTACGGGCGCGATGCGGCGCGGGCGCGCGCGAAGAAATGGTGCTTTCCCCGACACAGGCGGGTTGGAATCACTGATGCTCGGCGCTGTACCAACCCGGACATTCCCACAGTCGGATCAGCGCAAGCACTGCCGCGCCCACCTTCTCGGTGCGGCGTCCCACCACCCGACAGGGACCTCGTCACATGACCCGCATCAGTCTGCGCTCGCTGGCCGCACTCGCGGTCGCGAGCATCGTCTGTTCGTCCGCGCCGCTCCTCGCCCAGGGCGACCGCGGCATTCGCTACATCCGGCCCCTGAGCCGCTCCGGGCTCGGGGTCTTCGAGGACCCCAAGAAGGACACGACGAAGTTCGAGGGGATCCGCCTCGCCATCGGCGGCGGATTCGCGCAGGAGTTCCAGGGCCTCATGCATTCCACCGATGCGGCGCCCAACATCGTGAACGGTGTGGACGCGAACGCCCTCACGGAGATCGGCAACGGATTCAGCACCGCGATGGCGAACATGTACGTGAACGTGCAGCTCGCGAAGGGCGTCCGCGTGGCGCTCACGAGCTACCTCTCGTCGCGCAATCACAATGAGACATGGGTGAAGGACGGCTACATCATGATCGACGAGTCGCCGTAGTTGAGCTCGAAGTGTCCCACCTTGAGCGTCACGTACTGCAGCAGCGTGTTGAAGAGCGGCACATCCCACGGCGACTCGTCGATCATGATGTAGCCGTCCTTCACCCACGTCTCATTGTGATTGCGCGACGAGAGATAACTCGTGAGCGCCACGCGGACTCCCTTTGCGAGCTGCACGTTCACGTACATGTTCGCCATCGCAGTGCTGAATCCGTTGCCGATCTCCGTGAGGGCGTTCGCGTCCACACCGTTCACGATGTTGGGCGCCGCATCGGTGG
>JBEBGT010000474.1:0-3350 GCA_040081365.1 Candidatus Eiseniibacteriota bacterium
TTCCAGGGCTTCGAAGCGGAACTCGCCGCGCTTCCGGGCAAGTACGCACCGCCCGCCGGTCGGATGTTGATCGCCTGGCGGGGTGGCGAGGCAGTCGGCTGCGTGGCCTTGCGGCCGCTCGAGGGCAGGGCCTGCGAGATGAAGCGGCTGTACGTGCGGCCCGCCGCCCGCGGTGCGGCGCTCGGACGCCGGCTCGCCGAACGCATCTGCGACGAGGCCCGAGCGGCGGGCTACGCGCGCATGTGCCTCGACACGGTCGACAGCATGACGCCCGCGCTTGCGCTCCACGCGTCGCTGGGATTCACGCCCACGGCGCCCTACGTATTCAACCCGATGCCGGGTGCGGTGTTCCTCGCGCTCGAACTCGATCCGGCGAGCGGCCCGGGCGTTCGCTGAAGCCCGATATTCTCCTGGCACCGGGCGGGCTGCCGTGGGGTAGAGTCATGCATGGCTCGACCGGGCGGTCAGCCACTCGGGGGATCCCCGGGGGAGGTTTTCATGCGTATGGGATGGTTCGCTGTCCTCGCCAGCGCGCTGTTGTTCACGGCGTGCACCGATCACTCGTTCGCCCCTCGGCAGGGTGCACCGCTCGACAGCCAGGTCCTGATCGGGCTCACCGAAGTGCTGCCCGAGCACTCTCTCGTGCTCTACTGTCGAACCGCGCGCGAGTATCCGTGCGTCAACTACACCCTCGCTGCGCAGGCGCAGACGAACCGGGGTGGCTACAGCCTGCAGTTCGATCACGTCGTCGCGCCCGCAGTCTGCGCCACCGCCATCGGGCCGGCACGCGCGGAGCTCGAACTGGGCACCCTCGGCGACGGCGAGCACACGCTCGCGATGCGCGCACGCGGTAGCCGGCTCGCGGGTACGCTGCACGTGAGTGCCGGCGCTTACGCCGTCGATGCGCCGGGTGACGCGGTGTCGTTCCCCGAACCGATCCTGAGGCGCCTGCCCGCGAACACCTTGTGGGGCTACTTCGGCTATGCCACGCCGGAGCGTCGCGCCGACGCCGACGCCGTGCTCGCCGAGCTGCGCGGGCTCGGTGCCACCCCCGCGACGCTCGCGGCCGGACACTACAGCGTGCGGTTGCGCGAGCACCCCGGTGCCACCCTCGAGGGAGACGCGTTCACGGTCGACGCGAGCGGCAGTCCCGATTATGGCGCGAGCACCGGCTACTACCACGTGTTGCCGTTCGCCCTCACGCACTCGGGCGACCTCACGGCAGTGCGCGACCTGGTGGCGCGCGTGGGACGCACGCACGGCGATGCGGTCCACATGCGGGTGTTCAGCACCCGGGGCACGGCATTCTACAGCTGGGTGCTCGGGCGCTGACGGCATGGCGGCCGCGAGCCGAGGCTCGCGGGCGGTCGGGCGATGCCGGCAGGTCGCCCAAAGACGACGGTTCACCTGTCCACCTGATCCACGCGTGCGTGCTCGCCTAGACTCCGAGGTTGGTATGCAGGAGTGAACACACGGCGGACAGGGGACCGGACGGAGTCGGGCATGGGTTCGCGGATCGGCATGGGCACACGATGGACCGTGGCGCGCGATGCGCTCTTCGTCGTGGCCACAGGGATCGCGCTCGGCGTTGGGTTCAATGCGCTCGAACGCGGCACCACGCCCGCTCGCGGCCTGCCCTGGGTGACGCGCGCAACCGTACTCGAGCCCGTCGAGGCCGTGCTGGCGCCAGCCCCGGCGCGTGCCAGCGCGCCGTTGGCGAAGGCGTTCGCGCCGGTCAGGAGCGGCACGCGCGTGACGCGGGTCGAGCCCGCTGCGAGCGCGCGCGAGACGGTCGCCACCGCGGCCGCGGCCGGCCTGCTGTCGAACGACCCACCGCTGCGTACCGGTGGCTTCTCCCCGGATCCACCCGTGATCCCCGACGTCGGCCGGCCACTGCGGGTGGAGCTGTCCACCGTGAGCCTGTTGCAGGGCGCGAACGCGGCGCTCGTGGTCGATGCACGCGAGCCCGAAGCGTACACGCAGGGCCACATCACGGGCGCCGTGAGCCTGCCGTACGACGACGCCATGCGCGAGCCCGCGCGTATCGCCGCGCTCGATGTGCGCGGGCGGCCGATCATCGTGTACTGCAGTGGCGGCACGTGTGAGTCGTCGCGATACCTGGCCGAGCTCATGGTGCGCGACCACGGCCTGCGCCGCGTCCTCGTGTACGAAGGCGGGTACCCGGAGTGGGTCGCGGCCGGCAAGCCCGTCGAGCAGGGGCGCCCATGAGCGAGCGCGCACGGGGGCGCACGATTCGCGCCGCGCAGTGCATCACCGGAGTCCTGCTCGCGTGGGCGGCGCTCGGTAAGCTCGGCGACATCCCGGCACTCGCCCGCGACGTGCACAACTTCCGCTTGCTACCCGCGGCGACCGAGAACGCCGTGGCCATGGTGCTGCCGTGGATCGAACTGGTGGCCGCGCTCGCGCTGTTGCTGGGGCTGCGCGCTCGCGGCGCGGCGGTGGTGGCCACCGCACTCATGGCGGTGCTCACGCTGGCCGTGGCGCTGGCCACGGTGCGCGGGCTCGACATCGAGTGCGGCTGCTTCGGCACCGCGGGCGCCTGGCGCGTGGGGCCGGCGAAACTGGCCGAGAACGTGGCCATCCTGGCGTGTGCCTGGCTCGGGACTTGGCCGCACTCCGAGCGGCACGCCGGGGAAGCGCCAGCCGGTCGTGCACGCCCCGCTTGAGCGCGGCGAGCGCATTCGACAGCACGACATCCCCCAGCCGCAGCCGGGATCCTCGACCGCGCCCCTGTGGATCACGATCACGCTCGCCATGTGGGGAGCGGTGTGGGCCGCCCGCCTGTTCCCGGCCGCGATGTTCACGCGGCCGCGGTTGGGCCAGTTCGTTGCCCTGGCGCTGTTCTGCTCCGGCATCTCGTTACGCTGGTGGGCGGTGATGACGCTCGGCAGGTTCTTCACGGTCGATGTCGCGATCCACAGCGACCATCGCGTGGTGACCGCGGGCCCGTACCGCTTCGTTGGGCATCCGTCTTACACCGGGCTCATCCTGCTGTTCGCCGCTCAGGCGGTGGCGTTCGAGAACTTCGCAGCGCTGATCGTCGCACTCGCCCCGATCCTCATGGCGCTCGGCGATCGGATCCGCGTCGAGGAGCGGGCGCTCAACAGCGCGCTCGGCGCGGCCTGCGCCGAGTACCGCCGCACCACGAAGGCGCTGATCCCGGGCGTGTTCTAGCCTCGCGGAAGCGGGCCGGTCAGTGGAAGATGCCGTGGAAGATCGCGCCCACCGTGAGGTAGGCCGCCACTGTGCCCACCAGAGCGGCCACCAGGACGACACCGACGACGCTCCCGCCGGGGCTCGTCGCGGGGGCGAGCGGTGCTGGCGCGCGC
>JBEBGT010000475.1:0-3344 GCA_040081365.1 Candidatus Eiseniibacteriota bacterium
CGCACCGGTGGACCTGGCGCGCGTGGTGCGCGAGTCCATCGACCTGTTGCGCTCGTCGCTGCCGGCCACGCTCGAGATGAAGCTGACGCTCGCGGCCGACACGCCGCAGGTGTTGTCGGACGAGATCGAGCTGCACCAGGTGATCATGAACCTGGCCACCAACGCGTCGCACGCCATGCCGCACGGCGGCACGCTGAGCATCGAGACCGGCGCCTACACGCCCGACGACGTCTGGCGCGCGAAGCACGCGCGCCTGGGTGGCATGGCGCTCGCGCGCGTGGTGGTGCGCGATCAGGGCACCGGCATGCCGCCGGAGGTGGCCGAGCGCGTGTTCGAGCCGTTCTTCACCACCAAGCCCGCCGGGCAGGGCACCGGGCTGGGGTTGTCGGTGGTGCACGGCATCGTGGTGGAGCACGGCGGCGTGATCGAGCTGGACACGCGTCCGGGGCAGGGCACCACGTTCACGATCACGTTACCGGCTGTCGGCGATGTCATGCCGGCGGAGCCGGCCGCGCCCGCCGGGCGCGCTGAGAAAACCCGCGTGCTCGTGGTGGAAGACGAAGAGACCCTGGGCAAGATGGAGAAGCGCCAGTTGGAGAGCCTGGGCTACCACGTCACGCTGCACACGGGGTCCATCGCCGCGCTCGAGGACTTCCGCAGCCGGCCGCACGACTTCGACCTGCTCATGACCGACAACACCATGCCGCGTATGACCGGGCTGCAGCTCACGCAGGAAGTGCTCAGGATCCGGCCCGAGCTGCCCGTGCTCATGGTGTCGGGCCTGGCCGAGCGCGCCGATGGGCTGGACGTCAACGCACTGGGCGTGCGCGTCATGCTGCGCAAGCCGCACACCGCGCGCGAGCTGGACGAGGCGATCCGCACGGCGATGCGGCAGCCGTAAGCCCGTCGGCACGTTGCCCTCGGCGCGGCGCATGGTCATAATGCGCCGCGTTGCTTCGAGTTAGAGGCAATCTCGCCGCGGGTCACGGAACGACCCGTCTCACGACACACTTCTTGCTGGGAGCACGGCGCATGGAAGCCGCCATTCCGCACCCGCCTGCCGACCTGGCCACCGGGAAGGCCCCCATGGACGCGCTCGTCATCCAGGGTGGTTGCCGCCTGTCCGGACGTGTCGCCATCAGCGGGGCCAAGAACGCGGCCCTGCCGGTGATGGCGGCCACGTTGCTGGCTCCGGGCGTGCACCGCCTGCGCAATGTGCCGAACCTGCTCGACACGCGCACGTTCAGCCGCGTGCTCGAGAAGCTGGGCGCGCGCGTCACGTTCCAGGGCGACCTGTGCACGATCGACAGCACGGGCGTCGATTCGGTGGTGGCGCCCTACGAGCTGGTGAAGACCATGCGCGCCAGCATCTACGTGCTGGGTCCGCTGCTCGCGCGCCTGGGTGGCGCACGCGTGTCGCTGCCCGGCGGCTGTGCGTGGGGACCGCGCCCGGTGGACCTGCACCTGAAGGGCCTGGCGGCCATGGGCGCCGACCTCGACATCGAGCACGGCTACATCGTGGGCCGTGACGTCAAGCTGCGCGGTACCCACTTCACGTTCGACATCGTGTCGGTGGGAGCCACCGCGCAGCTCATGATGGCGGCCACGCTCGCCGAGGGCACCACCGTGCTCGACAACGTGGCGATCGAGCCGGATATCACGGTGTTAGGTGAAGTCCTGAACCAGTGCGGCGCGCGCATCGAGGGCCTGAACACGCGGCGACTGGTGATTCACGGTGTCACTGCGCTGCGCCCGATCGATACCACGATCATCCCCGACCGCATCGAGGCCGGTACGTTCGCCGCCGCCGCGGCCATGACCGGCGGCAGCGTGACGCTGGAGCGCGTGATCCCCGAACACTTCGAGGCGTGCCTGCGGAAGCTCGAGGAAGCGGGCGCCACGGTGGTGCGCGAGCACGATGAAGTGACCATCACCGGTCGCGGCCGGCCGCACGCCACCGATGTGACCACGGCCGTGTATCCCGGGTTCCCAACCGACATGCAGGCGCAGATGATGGCCGTGGCGGCCATCGCCAACGGCTCGAGCGTGATCGAGGACACGATCTACCTGGATCGCTTCTCGCACGTGCCCGAACTGGTGCGACTGGGTGCGCGCATCGAGCTCAAGAACAACGTGGCCGTGGTGCGCGGCGTGGAACGCCTGTCGGGTGCGCCCGTGATGGCCACCGACCTGCGCGCCAGCGCCGCGCTGGCGCTGGGTGCGCTCGTGGCCGACGGCGAGACCACGATCTCGCGCATCTACCACCTGGACCGCGGCTACGAGAATTTCGATCAAAAGCTGACGCAGTTGGGCGCGAAGGTGCGGCGGGTTCAGGAGTAGGGCTTTGCACCGCCGCTGCGCGGCGGGGACATGGCCCCGGTGCTCGCCTTGGACGGCGGGTCCGGGGCGATGTTGTTGTGGCGCAATAGGTTGGTTTGAGTTCTATGCGCGCCGGCCCCGGTCGCCAGCGCCCCCTTCCCGTGGGGGCTTATTAAGCGTAAGCTGCCTATCGCTTAATAATCACTCGGGCTATGAAGCATCGCTTAATAAGGGGGCCAGCGCCGTGAAGCGGGCAGCGCCGGGACGGTTCATCACGACCAACGTGGGGGGCGAGCGCGTGCGCGCGTTCGTGCCCAGCCCGCTGCCACCCGAGCCCGCGCTGCAGACCGGCGGCGAACTGGAGCAGCGTCTCTCACGCGCCGACATCGCGCTGGGCCGGTTGGACGGGGTGTCGTCGAACCTGCCCGACACGCACCTGTTCCTCTATAGCTATGTACGCAAGGAAGCCGTGCTGTCGTCGCAGATCGAAGGCACGCAGTCGTCGCTCTCGGATCTCCTGCTGTTCGAACTCGACGAGGTTCCGGGCGTTCCGATCGACGACGTGGTCGAGAGCTCGAACTACGTGGCGGCCCTGGAACATGGCCTGACGCGCGTGCGCGAGGGGCTGCCGCTCTCGAACCGGCTGCTGCGCGAGATGCACGCGAAGCTGCTGGCACGCGGGCGCGGGCAGGATCGTTCGCCCGGCGAGTTCCGGCACACCCAGAACTGGATCGGTGGCACGCGGCCGGGCGATGCCCACTTCGTGCCGCCGCCCCCGAGTGCGCTGGGCGATGCCATGAGCGACCTCGAACGGTTCCTGCACGACGACAACCAGCGCACGCCCACGTTGTTGAAGGCAGCGCTGTCCCACGTGCAGTTCGAGACGATCCACCCGTTCCTGGATGGCAACGGCCGCATGGGCCGGCTATTGATCACGATGTTGTTGTGCCTCGAAGGCGTGCTGCACCAGCCGGTGCTGTACCTGAGCCTTTACCTGAAGCAGCACCGCGCGCGCTACTACGAGC
>JBEBGT010000476.1:0-3337 GCA_040081365.1 Candidatus Eiseniibacteriota bacterium
CCGATCAGCACGCGCTTGGCGGCCACCGTGAGCGCGGCCGCGAACAGCGTCCACGCCAGCGCGGCGGCGAGCACGAACGTCGGCAGTAGCAGGACGAACAGCGTGAGCCCCAGGCGCTGGGCCAGCAGCGGCACCACGCGGAACGCCGCGAACCACGCGAAGTTCACGAGCGCGAGGAGCGACACTCCCAGGAACACGGCTTGCACGGCCGCGCCCAGCGCCGCGTGCGCCGAGACGCGCGGGACCTGCGTGGCGGCCTCGCGGCGCCACGCTTCGGGGGCCGAGGTGCGCACGCGCGGGGGGCGGGCCACGTGGCCATTGGCCACGGGTGCCGCGAGCCGGGCCGCGAGTGCGGCCACCGTGCGCAGCGCGTACAGGTCGCGCACCGTGAGCGAGGCCGTGCGCGGATCGCGCCGCAGCGTCGAGATGACCTGCGCGGCGATCAACGAGTTGCCGGCCAGGTCCAGGAAGAAGTCGGCCTCGGCGGCGATCTCACCATGCAGGTGGCGGCCGAACGCGGCGGCCACCGCGAGTTCGTGATCCCCCGCCGGCGCGCGGCCCGCGACCGCATGCGTGGTCACGGGGTCGTGCGCCAGCTCGGGGAGCGCCTTGCGGTCGAGCTTGCCCGACAGCGTGCCGCGCGGCAGCGCGTCGAGCCGGCCGATGCGCGACGGTACCATCGGTTCGGGCAGGCTGCGGCGCAGTCGCTCGCGCAGGTGCTCCGGGTCGGGCTCCGTGCCCGTCTCGGTGACGACGAACGCGATCAGCTCGGGGCCCGCGCCGTTCTGTTGCACGCGGCAGGCAGCCTCCAATACGCCAGGGCAGCGGCACAGCTCGCTCTCGACCGCGGTGAGCTCGATGCGATGGCCGCGCACCTTCACCTGCGTGTCGGCGCGGCCCAGGTAGAGCAGATCGCCATCCGCGCGGCGGCGCACCAGGTCGCCGGTGCGGTAGATGCGTCCCAGCGTGGGGTGCAGGATGAACCGCTCGGCCGTGAGGTCGGGGCGGTTCAGGTAACCGCGCGCCACCCCGGCGCCGGCGATCACCAGTTCACCGGTCTCGCCCTCGGGCACGGGCTCCAGCTCGCCGTCGACCACGTAGGCGATGTTGCCGTTCACCGGCTTGCCGATGGTCACCGGTTCGCCGGCGCGCACCGGCGCGCGGACCACGGTCACGGAGCACTCGGTGGGGCCGTAGCCGTTCTCGAGCCGGCGGCCGGGAGCCCAGGCCTCGGCGACATCGGCCGTGAGCTCCTCGCCACCCACATAGAGGAGGCGGATGCCCGGCAGGTCGCGCCGGGGGTCCTCGCTGCCCGTCATGCGCAGCAACGTCGGGGCGGGGCACCACACCGTGATGCGTTCGTCGCGCAGCCAGGGCACCAGGTCCGGGCCCGAGCGCACACGGTCGTCGTCGACCATGACCACCGCCGCGCCCGTGCCCCACGCCATCCAGGTCTCCTCGACGGACGAGTCGTAGGCGGCTGACGAGGTCTGCGCCACCCGGTCGCCGGGGCCCAGGGCGAAGTAGGCGGCATCCTCGACCACGAGGTTGGCGATGTTGCGGTGCTCGATCATCACACCCTTGGGGTGCCCCGTGGTCCCTGAGGTGTAGATGACGTACGCCAGCGTCTCGGGCGTGAGCCTGTGCGGCGGCGGCCGCGGCCGCACGGGCGCGGGGCCCGTGGGCGGCACGATGCGCGCGGCCGGCAGGCCGGCGGCCAGAAGCAGCTCCCGCTCGGACTCCCCGGCGATGACCACCGCGGCGCGCGTGTCCTCGAGCAGGAAGCGCAACCGTTCGGGTGGGCTGCCCGGCTCGATGCAGGTGTAGGCCGCTCCGGCCTTGAGCACGGCGAGCTGCGACACGAAGAGCTCGGGTCCACGCCGCGGCAGCACGATCGCCACGATGCACTCGCCCGGGATGAACGGCGCCAACCGGCCGGCCAGTGCCTCGGCCGCGGCGTCGAGCTGGGCATAGGTCAGCCTCGTGCGCTCCGGCCGGTCGGGGCCTGGGGGCACGTCGAGCGCGGGCGCATCCGGGGTGGTACGTGCCTGTTGTTCGAACAGGACGTTCAATAGCGGGACGCGTGTCGCGGTCCGTTCATCCGTGTGCATGTCGAGGGCGGCTCCGGATCCTTGGGCGTGGGTGAGCCGCATTGTGTGACACATGCGCCGAACCCTCAACGAGAAAGCACGCGAACGGGGGTGGCGAATGCTTCGCCACCCCCGTTGCGTTCACTGCCGTGCAACTCTCCAACCGTCGGCCGGCCGCACCCGCCCTTGCGGGCAGGCCTGCCTGGGCCGGCGACGGCCTGTTGCCGTGCTACGGTCCTGCGGTGCTGCCCGACATCACTCGACGATGACCATCTTGCGCTGGGCGCGGTCGTTGCCGGCCGTCAGGCGGTAGAAGTACACGCCGCTCGACAGGCGGGCGCCCTGGTCATCGGTGCCGTTCCACTGCAACGTATGCACGCCGGCCGCGAGCGGGCCATCGGCCAGCGTCTTGACCGCACGGCCCGCCACGTCGAACACCCGGAGTTCCACCTCGCGCTCCGACGGCAGCGCGAACCGGATGGTGGTGCTGGGGCGGAACGGGTTCGGCGTGTTCTGGCCGAGTTCGAACACCAGGCCGAGGTCGACCGGGGCGGCCGCGTCGTCCGGGTTCGCCGGGCCGGCCATGAGGGCACCGAAGCCCGTGCCGTCCGGCTTGGGCAGTTCGGCCAGCGTGTGCGACTCGAACGCGGCCGTCTCGGCCACGTCGATGTTGCGGGCGTACACCGAGCCCACCATGGTCGAGCCGTTCATGAGCGTGACGCGGGCGGACGGGGCGATGAGCGAGCCGTGGAAGTAGCCCTCGGGGCTGACTTTGATCACCGAGCTCGTGGAGCGCACGTACATCTTGAGGTGCGTGGACAGCCGCACATCGCCCTGGGCGATGATGGCGCCGCGCGCCATGTCGAGGTTGTCGGTGTGCACGATCACCTGCTCCAGGCCGCCCATCGGCATCTCGCCGGCGATGCCCACCGGCATGTCGACCTGACCGTCCGGGTCGTACTGGAGGTACGAGCCGATGCCGAGCGAGATGCGCGAGAACACGTACGTGCCCGGCTGCAGGATGACCACCCGCGTGTCCGCTGTCAGCACCCCTTCGAGGCGCCCCAACATGCCGGCCGTCGTATCGCCCGGGATGCCCGCATTGACCATCGCCGCGTCGACGCCCTTGGCTTTCAGCAGCCGCTGCAGCGCGCTCGGATAGGCCTCGTCGGGCGCGACGCCCCAGCCGGCCGTATTGCTGGCCCCGAGTGCCACGATCTGCACGGGAGACTGTGCCCGCACCGGCC
>JBEBGT010000477.1:0-3330 GCA_040081365.1 Candidatus Eiseniibacteriota bacterium
GCCGTCCTGGCGCACGCCACGCAGGTCGCGCCCGGCACCCATGTGCCGCGCGCGTGCGGCGGCGAAGAAGCCCTCGCGCAACGCCACATGCGAATGCCGCGCCGACATGGGCAGCAGCACTTCGATGGGCCGGCCGATCAGGTCCTCTCGGCGCCAGCCGAACAGCCGCTCGATCTCGCGATTGGCCAGCAGGATCGTGCCATCGGCCGCCACGGCCAGGATGCCGGCGGGCGACATGTCGGTGGCGATGCGGAACAGCTCGTCATGCGGCAGCGGCGAGTTTTCCAAGCGGGGTTCCTTCGGGCGGCCGTGTGGGGTGTGAGAGGCCGTCGCATACGGAGGCTGACCAGAAACGCGTGGCAGACGTGAGCCCGCGAGCCGACGTCCCGGCGGCACGGGGCACCACCAAAGTCGACCCATCTTGAGGCGCACACGATGCACCCGCAAGCAGGAACATGTGCGTTTGCACGCTGACCCCGGTGCGGTTCCGCAACTGGTCCGGACCGATTTTCCGTGCGGCGCAGCGGCGATTAGTCTCATCGAACACGTCCCGTTCGTTCTCTTCCCGGAGGTCCGGAGCATGCATCCCGAGTCACTGACCGCAATGCCCGCGCGCCGCGTGGCCCCGTCCGCTTCGCTGCGATCGATCGGCGCCTTCGCCGCACTGCTCCTGTGCGCGCATAGCGGGTTCGCGGCCACGCCGCGTGTGGCCGCGCGGCCCGTGGCGCCGGTGAAGCTTGCGGCGAGCACCACCGATTCGTTGCGCGCGGCCTGCGCCAAGGACCGCCAGGACACCGCCGACAACCTGCGCACCAGTGCCACCTCGTACCTGGCCGCCGTGGCCCGCACCGACTTCGCCGACAAGACGGCACTCGTGCTGGGGCGCGCCGCCGATTGCGATCTGCGCGTGGATGACCCCGAGCTCGCCGCGCACCACCTGCGCGTCACCGTGCAGGGCGACTCGTTCCGGGTCGAGGCGATCGAGGACACCGCGCACTTCATGATGCGCGGCGGCGCCATCGTGCGCGCCACCACCAGCGGGCCCGGCTTCGTGCGCGTGGGGCGCTTCACGGTGCGGCTCTCGCACCAGCGCTACCCCGCGCTCATCGTGTTCGATCCCCAGAGCCCCCACTTCGCCGCTTACCACGGCCTCGACTGGTTCCCGTTCGACCCGTCGTACCGGTACGTGGCGCCGCTCACGCCCAACCCGAACGCGGACACCACGCTCATCATGAGCACGCGTGGCAACGCGCGCCGGGCCGTGCTGGCGGGCTGGTTCGACCTGCTCGTGCACGGCAAGCCCGCGCGGCTCGAGGCGCACCGGCTGTTGGAGCCCGGCGTCGACGAGAAGAGCGTGAGCATCTTCTTCCGCGACACCACCACCGGCCGTGAGAGCTATGGCGTGGGCCGCTACATCGATCCCGAACTGCTCCCCGACGGCACGTGGCTCGTGGACTTCAACAACGCCTACAACCCCGCGTGCGCCACGAGCCCGTATTACAACTGCCCGATCCCGTCTCGCCGCAACACACTCAAACTGGCGATCAAGGCCGGTGAGAAGGACTCGCACTACGCGCATTGAGTCCCGCCCCGCGGAACGGACTTCTGGCTTGAGAACATCAGCGCCGGCGCCCTCACCGGGGAGCCGGCGCTGCTTCCAGCCGTGGAGACTTTTTCAGCAGGGCCCCGGTCTCTGAAAGCTCGGGGGATCACCTCCCGCCCGGTCGAATCGTACCGTGCAGGTGTGCTCGGCGATCAGGACCAAGGGCCCCACAACCTGCTCACGCTACGCGTGCGCGGGCACGCCCGCGGCCAGCAGCGGCTTCAGCACGTCGATCGGCGTGAGCTGCCCGAAGCGGCGCACCACGTTGCCGCCCTGCGGTGCCACGTGGCCACTGTTGATGCCGCCCACCATCTCGCGGAACAACTCGGCCACGCCCGGCTGCCAGCCCATGCCGGTGAGCACGCCCACCACCGCTTCGTTGGGCGCGAACTGCGGCGTCACCGTGCGGCCCAACGTGGCCGACAGTTCAGCCGCCACGTCGGCCGGTGACCACGTGCGCGCGGACGTGAGTTCGACGACGCGCGTGCCAGTGGCCGGCTCCAACAGCAGTTCGGCGGCCACGCGGCCGATGTCGGCGGTGGCGATCACCGGGATGCCGCGGTCCGGCGTGAGGAACGTGGGCAGCACGCCACCTGCCGTGGCGGCCAGCACTGACGCGTAGTTCTCGATGAAGTAGGCGGCACGCAGGAACGTGATGTGCTTGGCGGCGGCACCCAGCGCGCGCTCGGCCTGGTGCAGAATGCGAATGGGCCCCGTGCCCTCGGCGTGCTCGGCACCCAAGGACGACAGCAGCACCACGTGCGGCACTGCGCTCGCGCGCACGGCCTCGGCCAGGGCCTCGACCACGGGGCGCTGCGCGGCGGGCATGTCGGCGGCGTCATAGCGCGGCGGCACCAGCAGGTACGCACCCGCGGCCCCGGTGAGCGCGGCGGTCATGGCGGCGCGATCCGACAGCGAGGCCACGGCCACTTCGGCGCCACGCGCGCGCCACGGCTCGCCCTGCTTGGAGTCACGTACCACCACGCGGACCTTCTGCCCCTGCGCCAGCAACGTCTCGGCGACCACCTTGCCGGTATGACCGGTGACTCCCGTGACAACGAACATGCGAGGACTCTCCCTACATAGAGATCTGAAGACGAGACGCCAGGCGTTCCGGCGCTGCCGGAATCGCACGAGATCCCGCGCGCTCGACACGCGGCTTCCGTGTGATGCCACGTGTCGCGCGAGCGATGCGCGTGAATTGCCGCGTCGTCGCGAGTTGTCAGTGGCATGGCATCGCGGGTGTCGCATCGCCCCGCAGCCCGCGCAGCCCGCGAGCGCGCACTCGCGCCGAAGCGTGTGCAGCGCACGCATCCGGCGCACGCATCCGGCAGAGCACTTCGACACCACGAGAACGGCCGGCGTCTGTTGCCAGCGCCGGCCGGATCTGGTGCGGAGGAGGGCCGCATCACATCGCATGCGGAGGGCCCTACCGCCGCATGCTCTCTCCCCGACGTGCTCGTGATGTTGGCAGTATCGGCGCTCGCGCCAGCGGTCGGACCTAGCCTCAGGGACCACGCTAGGGGGCGCCGAACGCAGGCCCCCCCCGGCTACAGCAAGGCGTGCCTCGCTCACAGGCAAGGCACGCCGTTCCTGCTCCCTGCGGTCCCACTCCCCAGCGGGACCTGTCCCCTAGCCGGGACTATTCATGAGCCGGCGGCCTGCGAAGCCCGTCTGCCCGCCATTCGCCGCGTCGCGGGGCCCGGTCGCTCCTCACAGTGTCCTCG
>JBEBGT010000478.1:0-3328 GCA_040081365.1 Candidatus Eiseniibacteriota bacterium
GCACCTGATCGATGGAATTCGACATGACTGAAATCTCCTTCTTGCATGATTTGCCGTCGCCGGCAGGGATTGAATAAGTCGGACCGGGCGCATGCCCGCGTCACGGGCGTGGTCAGGAAGCCTTGGACTTCTCGCGGGCCAGGGCATCGGCCATGTTCGCCGGCGTGGCGAGCATCGCATTGATGGCACCCAGGAACGTCGTCATCGGGGCGATGAGCGTCCCGAGGACCTGAGACAGCAGCACTTCACGGCTCGGCAGCAGGGCGAGCTGGGCGATGGCCTTGTTGTCGTAGAGCCGGCCGTCGACGACGGCGGCCTTGACGCGAGGCTTCTCGAACTCCTTGGCGAAATCCGACAGGATCTTCGCGGGAGCCATCTCGTTGTCCTGGCTGAACACGAGTCCGGTGGGGCCGACGAGATGCGCGTCGAGCTCCTTGATGCCGCGCTCGTTGAACGCCCGCTTGAGCAGCGTGTTCTTGATGACCCGGAACTGCACGCCCTGCTCGCGGCAACGCTTGCGCAGGAGGGACAGGCTCTCGACGGTCATGCCACTGAAATCCGCGAGGTAGATGCCGCGGACATCGGCGATGCGCTGCTGAGTGTCCTTGAGGACTGCTTCTTTCTGAGGAGTGGGCATCGTGCCTCCTAGGCCATCTCGGCCGTGACGGCCGAAGCGTCGAGGGTGATGCCCGGGCCCATCGTCGAGCTGATGGTCAGGCTCTTGACGTAAGCGCCCTTGGCTCCAGTGGGCTTCGCGCGCATGAGCTCCCGCAGGAAGGCCTGGGCGTTCTCAAGGAGCTTCTCCTCGCTGAACGACGCCTTGCCGACCGGGGCATGCACGTTGGAGCCCTTGTCCACGCGGAACTCGATCTTACCGGCCTTCAGCTCGTTCACGGCCTTCGCGACGTCGAAGGTCACCGTGCCCGACTTCGGGTTGGGCATGAGGCCGCGGGGGCCGAGCACACGGCCCAGCTTGCCGACCTCACCCATCATGTCCGGAGTCGCGACGATCGCGTCGATGTCCAGCCAGCCTTCCTGGATCTTCTTGACGTATTCGTCGCTCCCGGCGAAATCCGCACCCGCCGCGAGTGCCTCCTTGGCCTTCTCTCCCTTCGCCAGCACCAGCACGCGCAGGCTCTTGCCTGTGCCGTGCGGCAGCACGACGGTGCCGCGGACCAACTGGTCCGAGTGGCGGGGATCGACGCCCAGGTGTGACGAGATGACGATCGTCTCGTCGAACTTGGCACGCGCCGTCTGCTTCACGAGCTTCACGGCATCGGCAAGCTGCTTCACCGATCCGGCCTTGCTCGTGATCTCGAACGCCGCGCGGTAACGCTTCCCGTGATTCGGCATGCATCCTCCCGTGGTCCCATCGTGACGGCTGTCACCGCCACTCCCACGTGTTCGGAGTGGTTCGAGTGCTCAGAGCGCACGGACGGGACTGGCTCCCGCCGTGCCGGCGCGCCGCACTCGTGGCGCGCCCGGATGTCCGATGCGTCAGTTGCCGCCGTCTTCCTCGACCGCTTCGAGTTCCTCGGCCGTGGCGTAGCCTTGCTGGGCCACCCAGTCGAGTGTGTCGAACAGGTCCTGGATCTTGGCGTCGGGCGACTTGTTCACCGTGTCCCGCACGAACTCGTAGATCTCACGCGGGCTCTTGCCCTTCAGCAACTGATCCGCAGACTCCTTGTCCATCCGGATCATTCCGGTTCCTTCCCCCCAGGCGTTCGGGCCACTCGGCCCGTGAACCGGGGCCGGCGGTACGGCGTTCGTACCGCGTTCCCCGTGCCGCGCGGGCCGGCCTGGCGTCCCGCACGCACTCTTGAATCGTTGGATCAGTCCGCGATGTCGATGCCCATGCTGCGGGCGGTTCCCATGACCATCCGCTCGGCCGCTTCGACCGTGGCGGAGTTGAGATCCGGCGCCTTGAGCTCGGCGATCTCGCGCACCTGCTTCTTCGTGACCTTGCCCACCTTGGTGCGGTTGGGCACGCCCGAAGCGCGCTCGATACCCGCGGCCTTCTTGAGAAGGATCGCGGCGGGCGGCGTCTTCGTGACGAACGTGAACGAGCGGTCGCTGTAGACCGTGATGATGACCGGGATCACGAGGCCCTGCTGGCCCTGCGTCCTGGCGTTGAACTGCTTGCAGAACTCCATGATGTTGATGCCGTGCTGACCGAGGGCCGGGCCCACGGGCGGCGCGGGCGTCGCAACGCCCGCGTTGCACTGCAGCTTGATCATGGCGGTGATCGGCTTGGCCATCTGAGGATCTCCCCGACGCTAGACCGGTTGGACCTGGAGGAAGTCGAGTTCCACCGGCGTCGCGCGACCGAAGATGCTGACCATCACCTTCACCTTGCCGCGCTCATTGTTGACTTCGTCGACCACACCCGTGAACGCACTGAACGGACCATCGGTGATCCGGACGTGGTCCCCGACGTTGAACTGCACCGTCGGCGCCGGGCGCGATTTGTTCGTTTCCATCTGACCCAGGAGCCGCCGCACTTCGTTCTCCTTGAGCGGCACCTCACGCGTACTCGAACCCACGAACTTCGTGACACCCGGCACGTTCTGCACCAGGTGGCGCGTGTCGTTGCTCAGCAGCATCTCGACCATCACGTAGGAAGGGAACGTCTTGCGCTTGGACGTCTTGCGCTTGCCGTCCTTCATCTCGACGACCTCTTCGGTCATGACGAGGATCTGGCCGAACGAGTCCTCGAGACCGGCCACGTGAATGGCCTTCTCCAGGTTCGTCTTCACTTTGTTCTCGTGACCCGAGTAGGTGTGGATCACATACCACTTCTTTTCGCTCATGCCTGCTTCCGCTGCCCGCGCCGCGAACCGGCGTGAGCGCTGTGGGCGGCTCTGATCACTGGAAGATCAGGGCCACCGCCCGGTTGAGGGCCTGGTCCACGATGCCGACGAACAGCGCGACCAGGAGCACGGTGACGATGACCACCAACGTCGAGTCCTTGAGCTCGTCACGGGTCGGCCAGCTGACCCGTGCGGCCTCGACGCGCACGTCCTTCACGAATTCGCGGACCTGGTCCATCGCGGACATCACAACCCTCGGTTTCCCGGCGCGCGTCGTCCGCGCACCGCATGGCTACTGCTGTGGACTGGCAGGCGAGACAGGACTTGAACCTGCAACCCCCGGTTTTGGAGACCGGTGCTCTACCAATTGAGCTACTCGCCTAAGTCGCCGTCCAATGTTGGCCGATTGCTGCGTCACTGCGGCAGGGCCGTCGCTCCGTGTAGCTCGGGCTACGACTCCGTTCCGGCCCTGCCGCGTTCCTTGCACTCGACCAACCTTGGACGGCTCACCGCTGTAC
>JBEBGT010000479.1:0-3322 GCA_040081365.1 Candidatus Eiseniibacteriota bacterium
GGACCCCGACTGGGTCGCGCTGCGCGACAGTTCGGATGTCCGCGACGCACTGGCGCGCGCCGCGCGCTCGGCGCGCGCGGCCCGGCGCGTGGCGGACAACGGACGGCAGGATCCCGACTACAAGGCCCTGCGCGGTGCTTTGCGCATGTACCGCGAACTCGAAGCGAGCGGCGGCTGGCCCGTGCTGCCGGCCGGGGCCGTGCTGCGCAAGGGCATGCAGGACGAACGCGTGCGCGTGCTGCGCACGCGCCTGGCCGCCACGGGCGACCTGGCTCGCCCCTCGCGCGAGACGCGCTTCGATGCGGCACTCGAACGCGCGCTGCGCCATTACCAGACCCGCGTAGGTCTCGACACCACCGGCAAGCTCGACGACGACACGCGCCGCAGCCTCAACGTGAGCGTGGCCGAGCGCTGCCGCACACTGGAGCTGAACCTGGAACGCGCGCGTTGGATCCCGCAGACGCTGCCGGACCCGCTGATTCGCGTGAACATCCCGGAGTCCGAGCTGCGCTTGTACCAGGCCGGGGCCGAATCGCTGAGCATGCGCGTGGTGGTGGGCAGTCCCAAGGATCCCACGCCGGTGTTCTCGGACGTGGTGACCTACCTGGAGTTCCACCCCACCTGGGGCGTGCCCAAGAAGATTCTCGTGGGCGAGATGCTGCCGCGCTTCAAGAAGAAGAAGGACTACTTCCTCACCAACGCCATCCGGGTGTTCGATGTACACCCAGAGGTACCGCTGGAGGTCGACCCGCGTGACGTGCCCTGGGAGCGCGTGGCCGAGGACACGTTTCCGTTCATCGTGCGCCAGGACGCCGGCAAGCTGAACCCGCTGGGCAACATCAAGTTCATGTGCCCCAATGAATACGATGTCTACCTGCACGATACCTCGGCACGGGGCTACTTCGCGCGTTCGTCGCGTTTCCTCAGCCATGGCTGCGTGCGCGTGCAGGACCCGCTGGCACTGGCCAGCTATCTGCTCCGGGACACGCCGCTCGCTCCGCCGGAGTCGCTGGCCGCGATCATGGCCGACAGCTCGTGGCGCCGCGTGGGCTTGAAGCAACGCATCCCTGTGCTGGTGGAATACCGCACGGCGTGGGTGGACAGCTCGGGTGCCGTGAACTTCCGCCCCGACGTGTACGGACACGATCAGCGCTTGGCCGAGGCGCTGGCCAGTCGGCAGGTGTCGGACTTCGAACTCAACCCGTTGGTGCTGCGCAATCCGCTCATGCCCGTGCAGAAGGACTGGGCTGCGCTGAGGCGGCGGAAGTGATGCGCGCCAAGCTCATGCTCGGGGTGCTGACGCTGGCGGCGTGTGCTGGCTTCGCGCGTGCCAGCGCTCCCGCGGCCAGCGCGAGCGACCGCGAGCTGTTCGCACCCGCGCTCACGAGTGCTCCGCTCGCGGGCCCGTTCGATGTGGCGGGCGGCTTCTGCGAGTACCGCCGCGGGCACTTCCATGCCGGCTTCGACCTGAGTACCGAGCGCCGCGTGGGCAGGCCCGTGCTGGCACCACTCTCGGGCACGCTCGAACGCGTGCGCGCCTCGGGCGTGGGCTACGGCCGCTCGCTCTACCTGCGCGGGGACGACGGCCGGCTGCTGGTGTTCGGGCACCTCGATGCGTTCGCCGAGCCCATCGCCGCGTACGTGCGCGCGGTGCAGGACTCGTCGGGCCAGTACGAGCAGGACCTGTGGCCGGCGGCGGGGCGCTTCCGCTTCCGAGCCGGCGAGACGATCGCATGGACCGGTGAGAGCGGCGCGGGTGGGCCGCACCTGCACTTCGAGATCCGCCGCGGCGATGTTGCCTACCACCCGGGCCGTGCCGGGCTCGCGGTGGCCGACAGCTCGCCCCCGTCGCTCACCGAGCTCACGCTGGAGCCCTTGGACGCGCACTCGCGCGTGGTGGGCTCGGCCGGGCCGCGCACGTTCACGCTGGCGCGCGCCGAGACCATCGATGTCATCGGGCGCGTGCGCGCCATGGTCGTGGCACGGGACGGCATCTGGGCCGGCGTCGACCGCATGGTGCCGTGGGAAGTCGGCATGGAATGGAACGGCGAGCGCGTGACGTGCCGGTTCGACAGCGTGTCGTGGGCCACCGACATGGAACAGGGCGACCAGGTGTACGACGCCGGGCGCGTGCTGGATTCCAAGGCGATCGTGCTGTGGTCGCGTGCGGGGTTCCGGCCGCGCGCGTTCATGACCAGCGCGCCGCGCGACGCCGAGGCCGGCACGATCCACGTGCGCGCGGGTGATCCGCCGCGGAAATTGAAACTATGGGCGCGCGACCTGGGCGGCGGCCGCTACGAGCGCGAGGTCGTGCTGCGGCCGGCCAGGCGAAAGCTCGAAGATGCCCCCGTTGCGGTGCTGCGTGGCGGCGAAGGCTGGGGCGATCCCGCGTTGGGCTTCGCCGCGCTTCCGGGTGGCGCCGTGCGGCTCACGTTGAGCGCGACGCAGGCCAGACTGGGCGCGGACTTCGCATGGGGCACCCACACGAGCCGAGCGAGCCGCGGGTTCGCGGGCTGGTCCTCGGTGTTCGCGGTGGCCGCTGTCGACTCCGAGCGCGTGGACATTCGCTGGCATGAACCCCGCGGAGGCGTCCATCACGGCGCCGCGCGGGCATGGCACGTGTCGCCGCTCGCGCCGCGGGAGCTACGTGAGCTGGCCGGCGAGCGCACGCTTCAAGTACCCGCGGGTGCGCTGTTCGACGATGCCACGCTGGTGGCGTTCACGGTACCGGTGGTCGCGAGTGGCGAGTTGGAGTCGCTGGGAGACGCGTGGCGCGTGGAGCCCGAGCGTCTGCCGCTCCAGCGCTCGGTGACCGTGAGCGCGCCGGTTCCGGCCGGCGTGTCGACGCGCGGCCTCGGCCTCTATCGCCGCAGCGAAGGCGATTGGCAGTGGATCGGCGGCGCGGACGACAGCACGACGGACCAGGTGAAGGCCACCTCGAGCAAGCTCGGCGCTTTCGCGCTGTTCCGCGACGCACGCGCGCCTCGGGTGGTCCGCACACAGGTCGTGCGCGACACGCTCGGGCTGCCCTACAGCCGCTGGGCGTACGAGGCCATACTCGAGGAGTCCGGCAGCGGCGTGGTTGCGCGCGCGTGTTGGTTCGAGAGCGATGGCCGTCGCGTGCCCACCGAATGGGACCCCGAGGCCAACGCGCTGCGTTGGCGTCCCGCCACGCTGCCCGCCCCCGGCGAGCACCGTGTGCGCATCGTGACCGCGGACCGCGCGGGCAACACCGCGAGCGTCGAGGACCGGCTGGTGGTCGGTCGCTGACGCGGTTCGACCGAGCGTCATCCGACCACATCGCGCGTACTCGACCGTGGGC
>JBEBGT010000480.1:0-3316 GCA_040081365.1 Candidatus Eiseniibacteriota bacterium
GCCGGTGTTCCTGCCGTCGGTCGCCCTGATCGGGCTGTCCGACGTCTGGCTCGACCACCGGCGTCTCGAGCCGTCCCCGCGCGGGAAGGCCTAGGAGAACCCCATGGAAGTCATCCTGCTCGACGAGCTGAAGGGCGTCGGTGCCAAGGGCGCCACGGTCAACGTGAAGCCCGGTTTCGCGCGCAACTTCCTGCTGCCCCGCCGCCTGGCGATCCCGACCGGCACGAAGGCCGCGAACCTGTACCAGGAGCTCGCCCGCCAGAAGGAAGTCCAGTCCGACAAGCTGGTCGCCGCCGCCAAGCTCGAGGCCGCGAAGATCGACGGTCTGCAGGTCAACATCCCGGCTCAGGCGAACGATGAGGACACGCTGTTCGGCTCGATCACGAATGCCGACGTCGCCGATGCGCTGAAGGCCGCGGGTCACGACGTGGAGCGCCGCCGCATCGACGTGCCGGATCACATCAAGACGCTCGGCAACTACGACGTCGCGGTGAAGTTCTACGGTGGTGTCACGGCGACCGTGAAGGTCTGGGTGGTGCGCGCATGAAGGCGGCCCGGCTCCTCGCAGTGACGCTGGCCGTCGCCGCGCTGGCGGCCGGGGCCGTCTCGGCGGCCCCCAAGTCGGCTTCCAAGGCGGCATCCCCCAAGAAGGCGGGCAAGACCGCGGTCACGGCCAAGGTCGTGAGCGCGGCGAGCGATTCCGACGCGGTGCTGGTGCGCATCGGTTCGGGCGCCACGTCCGAGACGATCACGCCACGCATGCTGGCGGCGCGTCTCCAGGAGCTGCCCGAGCAGTACCGCGCGCAGTACTCCACACCGGAGGGCCGCAAGCAGCTGCTCGACCGGCTCGTCGAGGAGAAGATCTGGCTGCGCGATGCCGACGCGAACGGCGTCACCAGGCGTCCCGACCTGCTGCTGCAGATCGAGGCGCAGAAGCGCGACCTCCTGATCCGTACGTGGGTCAACGAGGTGATGGCGAAGAACCCGGCGCCCAGCGACTCCGAGGCCACGGTCTACTACCGCGAGCACATGGACGAGTGGAAGACGCCGGCCAACGTCACGCTGCGCCACATCCAGACCAGGACTGAGGCCGAGGCCAAGAAGGTGCTGGCGGCCACGAAGTTGAAGGGCGCCGACTGGGACAAGCTCGTGAAGCAGTTCACGGCCGACACGCTCACGCGCACCAACGGCGGTTCGCTGGGTACGGCCACGCGCGAGGGCGGCTTCGCCAGCATCGGCGTGCAGCCCGCGCTCGCGGAATCGGCCATGGCGCTGGGCTCCGGAAAGATCGGCGGCCCGTTCAAGACCGACAAGGGCTGGCATGTGCTCAAGGTCGAGAACGTGCGGGCCGAGACGGTGCGCGACTTCGACCAGGTGCGCAGCTTCATCGTGCGGCAGATGCAACAGGAGCGCACGCAGCGCTTCTACCAGGAGCAGCTGACGCGCATGAAGTCGGAGTACAAGGTGGCGCCGGACTCGAGCAAGGTGAACTCGTGGGTCTCGGCCAAGAAGTCCGCGCGCGAGATGTTCCAGGAAGCACAGGGTCTGGCCGACGCCAGCCAGCGCATCGAGCTCTACCGCAAGATCGTGGACGAGTACCCCGAGGCCGACGTCACGCCGCAGGCGATGTTCATGGTCGGTTTCATCCACTCGGAGGAGTTGAAGGACTTCGACGGCGCCGAGCGCGTGTTCCGCGAGCTGCTGCAGAAGTACCCCAAGTCCGAGCTGGCCACGTCGGCGCAGTGGATGGTCGATCACATGCGCACGGACGAAGTGCCGGAGTTCATGAACCCCGACAGCTCGGCCGCCAAGAAGGCGTCCGCGAAGGGTGGCGGCGGCACGCCGTGAAAGTCATCGAGGCGCGTGTCCATGGACTGGGGACCGAGCCCAAGACCCAGCAGCACGTGGTCGTGCTGCGGGAGCTGGACGGCACGCGTGTGCTGCCGATCTTCGTGGGGCCGTGCGAGGCGCAGGCCATCGCACGGCTCGTGAAGCGCGAGACGTTCCCGCGCCCGCTCACCCACGACCTGCTCGCGCTGGTGATCGAGGGCCTGCGCGCCAAGGTGACGCGCGTGACGATCACCGCGCTGCGCGAGGGCACCTACTTCGCCACGCTGCTGCTGGAGCGCGGCCAGGAGGTGCTGTCGATCGACGCGCGCCCGAGTGATTCCATCGCCGTGGCCCTGCGCTCCGAGGCCCCGCTGTTCGTGAACGAGGAGCTGCTGCAGGCTCCGCCCGACCAGCCCGTGATGCGCGACGACGGCGACGACGAGCCCGGCCCGCCCGGCGAGTCGCCGGAGGCCCCGCCCACCGAGGCCCAGAAGGCCGAACAACTGCGCCGCTTCCTCGAGAACCTGGATCCCGAGGACTTCGGCAAGTTCTCCATGTGATGCGCGCACGCCCCCTGCACCTCCGTCGCGCCGTGCCCGTGGCGGCCGTGCTCGCCCTGCTGTTGGCGGCCGTGGCCGCGGCCCCGCTGCGCATCGACACGCCGCGCAACCGCCAGGACGCCGAGGTACTGGTGCGCACGCCGGCGTCGTCCGCACGTGACCGCGCGCTGGCGCAGTGGGCCAAGAAGGCCAAGCCGAACGACCTGGCTTACGTGCTGCGCCACAGCTCGAAGACGCTGGGTGGTGCGGAGCTGCCGATGCTCGAGGCCGCACTCGCGCAGCTGCCCACCTCGCGCAACGAGCTGCGCCAGCGCTGGCTCACGCGCCAGGCGGCCGTGGGACCGCGCATGGTGCGGCGCGGGCAGCCACCGCTGCCCGATGTGCGCGCACTGCGGCCCTTTGCGAGCGTGTTCCGCATCGCCGTGCTGCTGCCCGACGACGGCGACTACGCCAGCTACGGCTATCTGCTGCGGGCCGCACTGGCGGACGGACTCACCTACGGCCGGCCGCCGGGCGCCCCGGCGTTCGAACTCGATTCGCTGGGCACCGGCGACAGCGATGGCGAGCGCGTGGCCGCGGCTTATGAGAAGGCGTCCGTGCACAGCGACATCCTGGTGGGCGAGCTCCTGAGTGCGCCCACGCGCGCGCTGGCGACCGCCGCGCGGGCCGCGGGCATCGTGCTGGTGTCGCCCACCGCGACCGACGAGCGCATCGGCAGCATCGGGCCGCGCGTGTTTCAGTTAGGGCCCGGCACCGAGGCGCGCGCGCAGGCCCTGGCGTCGGTGGTGTTGGGGCGCGAGGCCCACACGCTGGCGATCGCGGGCAACGCGGCGGGTGTGCGCGGGGCGTTCGCAAACGCGTTCGCGCGCGAGGTGGAAGCGCGCGGAGGCAAGGTCGTGCGCCGCACCGTGGCCACCGCCGATGCT
>JBEBGT010000481.1:0-3315 GCA_040081365.1 Candidatus Eiseniibacteriota bacterium
CGGTGCGGTACACGCACACGTCGGAGTGACCTCGCTTCGCGGCGAGCCGGGCATCCCGTAACGATAGTTGTGCACCGGGAACAGGCTCGAGTCGTAACGGATCCCGAACTCCTTGAGGATGTCGAGCGCCCACAGCGACCGCGGGGTGATCGAGAAGAACGGCGCCCGGTGGCCGTCCACCGGTGCCCCTGTCAGATCGCGGAGCAGCTCGATCGAGCGCCGCAGTTCGTCGCGGAAGACTTCGGGAGTCTGCTGGTAGATGAGCGTGTGCGACCAGCCGTGGGTCGCGATCTCGTGCCCGTCGGCCGCGATGGCCCGCACGAGCTCGGGGTGGCGCTCCGCCACGCTTCCGAGCACGAAGAACGTGGCGCGCACGCCTGCCCGGCGAAAGAGATCCAGGACGCACTGACCGGAGCGCACGATGCGGTCCTCGAGCCCCTCCCAGCGTGACGGGGGCAGCTCGATCCCGTGGTACCAATCCTCGAAGTCGACGGTGAGCGCGTTGAGCATGGGTCTCCCTCGGAGGCACGCAGGGCTGGAGTCGCACAGCCGGCACGCCTGCGCATTGGCGAAGCAAACTAAGGGCGTGGCTGCGACCGCGTCAACCGCTGTTCACATGCCCCGCACGTATCCGAACCGGTCTCCAGAAGCGTGGCCGCGACGATTCCGCGGACCGTCACGCACCGGTCAGTAGCGATCCGGCTCGCGCGTCGCGTACAGGCGCAAGGCGTCGACGTACAGGCGGTCCACCTCGCGCATCATGGCAGCCGTCGTGAACAGCGCCCGTACGCGCTCGCGCCCCGCGCGTCCCATCCGTTCGCGCAGTTCGCGGTCACGCAACAGCTTCGAGATGCCCTGCGCGAGATCGAACGCGTCGTTCGCTGCCACCACCAGGCCGGTCTCGCCGTGCTGGTTGACGAATGACGTGCCGGTGCCCAGTTCGGTGCAGATGACCGGCAACCCGGACGCCATGTACTCGACCATCGCGAGCCCGAAGGCCTCGGTCGGCGTCGAACTCGGCAGCATCCCGATCCCGGCCGCCGCGAGGTGATCGAGCAGGACCTCATCGCTGACCGGGCCCGCGAAGTGCACACGATCCGCGATCCCGAGGTCCTGCGCCTGCGCCCGCAGCGGACCCTCCATCGGACCGTCGCCGACGATCACGAGTGTCCCGCTCACGTGCACGAGGGCGTCGAGCAGGACGTGCAGGCCCTTGTAATGGCGCAGCCGGCCCACGAACAGCAGGTGCTGGTCCCCGAACCGCTCCCGCAACGCGCGTGCACCAGGCCGGTCGCGGTCGAGCGCCAGCAGATGATCGCTCTCGATGCCGAGCGGGATGACCTGGAAACGGTCCTTGAAAGGAGCCACGAGTGAACCCTTGCGCTCGAGTTGTGCGGGTGAGGTGACGTGCAGTCCGTCCGCGCGGCGGAAGATCGCATGCACGAGGGGGCCGTACACCGGCAGGAGCGCCCGCTGGCGCGAGACGTCCCCATGATAGGTCAGCACGAGCGCGCCGCGCGGACGGACGATCTGGAAGCTGGCTTCCCCGAGCGGGTTCGGATTGTGGAGGTGCCAGACATCGGCAGTCTCACGCGCCAACGCCGCCGGGAACCCCGGGCAGATCGGCGACGACAGCGCCCGCGCCCACTCCGAGACGCGCACGACACGCACACCCTCGACGTGCTCGGTGCGGCTCGAACGACTCCCGCTCGCGGAGACGAGCACCGTCACCTCGTGCCCCGCGGCGACCTGCCAGCGTGCCATGCGCTCGATCGTCTGCTCGACCCCGCCACGTACCGGGGGGAAGTAGTCCTTGTAGACGTGCACGATCTTCATGCGCGGGCCTCGGCGAGCGTGAAGTGGAGCACCTCTTCCACGCGCTCGGCGCAGCGTGCGTCGTTGTAGCCTGCTGCACGCGTGATGCCTGAGGAACGCATACTCGCACGCGCCGCGCCGTCTGCCGCAAGCTCGTGAATGGCCCGCCCCCACGCCGCGGTGTCGTCCAAGGGGACGAACCGGGCCACACCGTCACCCGTCTCGCGCAGGGGCGGGATGTCCGAGGCGATCACCGGCGCGCCACGCAACGCGGCTTCGAGCAGCGGCAAACCGAAGCCCTCGTACCGCGATGGGACGAGCACCAGGGTCGCGTGGCCATAGAGCCACTCCAACTCGGCACTCGTGACCCGACCCAGCGCATGCGTCGCCGCATCGGCACCCGGGCGCTGGACCAAGGGCGACTGGCCCTGCGCGATCGGCCCCGCACTCACCAGGGCGAGCGGTGCGCTGCGCGCGAAGTCCCGCCACACAGCGGCCAGGGTTTCGAGCCCCTTGTGCGGCCGATGAGCCGCGACGACCAGCGCGAACGGCCCATCGGGCACTCCCTGAGGCCGAACCGGCGGCACACTCGACGCCGCCACTCCAAGCGGCACGACGTGCAGTCGTTCGACGGGGATCCGGGTGAGGCGCAGGATCTCCGACCGACTGAACCTGCTGCTGGTGATCACCGCAGCCGCTCCGGCCGCACGGCCCATTGCCCATGAGAAAGCGAATCGGCGTGGCCAGGGACTGAGGGACGGGAGCGAGAGCGGCAGAACATCGTGGAGCGTCAGCACGCAAGGCAGGTTCGTGCCCTCGGGCCTCAGCCAGAACGGGCTCAGGAAGGCATCCACACCCAGCTTCGACAAGACCCGTCCCGTGCCATGGGCCGTTCCCGGAGCGAGGGCGGGCACATCGATCTCGAGCCAGCGGGACCGCACATGGTCTCGTAGAGGCCTCAGGTCGAAACGCGTATTGAGCTCTCGTGGGTTCCACAGGAACGTCACGGAGCTCACACCCTCCCGTTCGAGCAGCGCCGCGGCGAGCGCCCTGGCATGCGTCCCGATCCCCGGGAAGTGGTCGGTCGCGTAACGCAGGTCGTAAGCGATGTTCAATCGCGCGGCTACTCCTTCACGGGGCAAAGGTACGGTCCGGACGGCCGCAGGCCGACCGGCGTCGCACAGGTCACGTCGATCGAGCGGTACGACACCCTCGCGCCGCGGGGCGCGCCAGTGTAGTGAACCTCGCCAGCGGGTGTCCAAGGTCGGTCCCGGAGCCGTGCGGCGCGCCTGCCGCTGCATTACCATGACCCCATGTCCTCGACCCCGCCCGACCGCCTTCCCGGGCGGCCCATCGCACTCGCCTCCGCTTCCATCGCGGTCGCGGTGACGGCGCTCGTCTGCCTGCCTTCCGCCCCGGGGCTCGCCGGGCTGGCCGGGCTGCTGCTGGTTCTGGCAACGCTGCTGGCCGCCGGCTTCGGTCTCATGGTGCTGGCCCCCC
>JBEBGT010000482.1:0-3302 GCA_040081365.1 Candidatus Eiseniibacteriota bacterium
GTGCGAAGTCGAGTCGACCGGTGTGCATGGCATCCTCAAGTTCGTGGCTGCGCCGCGGCCGCGGCTCCTGCTGTCGGCCGTCGCGATCGCCGATACCGTGCGGGTGGGAGAGCTGGTGGTGACCTCGGACCTGTCGCTGCGCTTCCCGCGCGGCGTGCCCGTGGGCACGGTGGCGCGCATCGACCGCGACGCGACCGGGCTCATGCAGGAGATCGAGATCGCGCCGTCAGCGCGGCTGGCGCGGTTGCGCCATGCGTTCATCGCCCCGGGGCCGCGGCCGCCGGCCGATGGCATCCCGCGACCCAAGCTGGAGTTCGAACCGCAGCGCGTCCGGGGCGAGAAGCCGCCGGTTGCGCGCGCGGACCGCGACACGACGGGAGGGACGCGATGAAGACGATCGGGATGTTCTTGTTCGCGGCCGTCGTGGCACTGGTGCTGCGCACGACCGTGCTCGCCGGGCTCGCCGCGCGCGGCATCGTGGTCGACGTGCTCGTGCTCGCCACCGTGTCGTGGTCGCTGCGCCAGCGCGATGCGTGGGGTGCGACCTTCGGCTTCATGCTCGGCCTGGCGGCCGACATCGATGCCGCGCACTGGATCGGCCGGCACTCGCTGGCGCTCACGTTGCTGGGCTACGGCGTCGGCCGGCTGTCCACCACGCTCGTGCGCGACAGCCCGCTCACGCAGCTGCTGTTGTTCGCCGCGGCCACCGCGCTGCACCAGGTGTGGAGTGCGGCATTCGATGCCAGTGGCGGCGTCGTGAGCGCCGGCTGGCTCGCGGGCCGCGTGCTGCTCGCCACGGTGACCACCGCGCCGCTCGGCGTGGTCGTCATGCTCATCTCCGGACTCTTCTCGCGCCCGCGCTCCTACGGCCATGCCTCCGGGTCCTCCGCAACGGGATAAGGACGCCCGCTTCGGCGTCCTCGCCGCGCTCGCGGTCGCGAGCTTCGGACTCGTGGTGCTCGGCCTGCTGCAGCTGCAGGTCCTGCAGCACGACGAGCTGTCGCGCCTGGCCGAGCAGAACCGCGTGCGCCTGGACGTCATCCGCGCGCCGCGCGGTGTGATCCGCGACCGCTTCGGGCGCATCCTCGCCGACAACCAGCCCAGCTTCGACATCGTCTTCCGCCCCGCGCCGATCGAGAGCACGCTGCGCGTGCGCGCCGTGGTGCGCTCGGATTGGCTCGTGCGCGTGACGGGCGTGATCGACGGCGACACGGTCGAGGTGAAGCGCAAGGTGCAGGAGGCCAACCGCACCGGCCAGACCGCGATCCTGCGCCGCGCCGCGCCGTATGCGGTGATGGCCGCGGTCGAGGAGTCGCGCCCGGACCTCGCCGGCATCGACGTGCAGGTGTCGCCGATCCGGCGCTACCCCGAGGGCTCGCTCGCCGCCCAGCTGCTGGGCTACGCCGGTGAGATCAACGACCGCGAGCTGGCGAACAAGGTCGACAAGGGCTACAAGCTGGGCGATCTCATCGGCAAGACCGGCGTCGAGCAGCGCTACGAGTCGGTGCTGCGCGGTGAGGACGGCGCCGAGTTCGTGATCGTGAACGCCATGGGCAAGCGCGTGAGCGCACTGGAAGAGGGCCCGCCGCGCCTGCCCGTGGCCGGGCACGACGTCACGCTGACCATCGACCTCGACGTGCAGCGCTCGCTCGAGGAGGCCATGGTCAACATCGAGCGCGGCGGCGCGATCGCCATGGACCCGCGCGACGGCAGCATCATCGCCATGGTCTCGAAGCCGGTGTACGACCCCAACGAGTTCTCGCGTGGCATCTCGTTCGCGCGCTGGAAGCAGCTCAACTCGAACGGCGCCTACCCGTTGCTCAATCGCAGCATCCAGAGTGCCTACCCCCCGGGCTCCACGTTCAAGGTGGTCACCATGCTCGCGGGGCTGCGCAACGGGCTCGTGAAGCCGGATTCGCACGAGCCCACCGGCTGCTCCGGAGGCTATTATTTCGGCGGCCGGCGCTTCGGGTGCTGGAAGCACGAGGGTCACGGCAGCCTGGACCTGGTGGGCGCACTGCAGTTCTCGTGCGACGTGTTCTTCTACCAGCTCGGCCTGCACATGGGGCTCGACGCGCTGGAGAAGACCGCGCGCGACGTGGGCCTGGGCGAGAAGACCGGCATCGATCTGCCCGGTGAATCGCGCGGGCTGGTGCCCACCTCCAAGTGGTACGACCAGCGTTTCCGCACCGGCAAGTGGCCGCGCGGCGTGCTCTTGAACCTTGGCATCGGCCAGGGCGAGTTGCTCACCACGCCGCTCCAGCTCGCCACCATGACCTCGGTCGTCGCGGGTCGCGGCAAGCCGGTGCGGCCGCATGTCGTCAAGTCCATCGAAGGCATGGCGGAGGACGAGGTCATCGAGAAGCCGATCGAAGCCGGAGTCGTCACCGATGACAGTTACTGGGACGCCGTGCACCTCGCCATGCGCAAGGTCATCGAGGGCGGCACGGCGAACTCGGTGCGCATCCCCGGCGTGATCGCCTGTGGCAAGACCGGCACCGCGCAGAACCCGCACGGCAACGACCACGCCCTGTTCGTGGTGTTCGCGCCCATGGTGAATCCCACGGTGGCCATCGCGATCGTGGCCGAGAACAGCGGCCACGGCGGCAGCATCGCGGCACCGATCGCGAACCACGTCCTCAACCGCATCTTCCGCCGTGACTCCACCGCCGCGCCACCCAAGCTGCCGAAGGCGGTCTCGCCCGCCGACACGGTGGGGGACTGATCGTGCGATTCCGCCTGCCGCCACTGGACTGGCCGCTCCTGTTCGCCACGCTCGGGCTCATCGCCATCGGGCTCATGACGGTGTACAGCGCCACGTCGATCCCGGGGGCTCACGAAGGCCTGTGGATGAAGCAGCTCATGTGGTTCGGTGTCGCGGCCGGATTCGCCTGGCTGGTCGCGGCGCTGCACTACCGGCTCTACGACTCCATGTCGTGGCCGCTCTACGGGGTGTCGCTGATGCTGCTGGTGGCGGTGTTCCTGATCGGTGTGGAGCGCATGGGAGCCAAGCGCTGGATCGAGATGGGGCCGCTGCAGTTCCAGCCGTCCGAGATCGCCAAGCTCGCGACCACGTTCGTACTGGCGCGCTACTTCGACCATTCGCGGCTCGACCTGCGCAAGATCCGCTGGTGGCTGCCGCCGCTCGCGATCTCGCTGATCCCGTTCGCGCTCGTGGCGAAGGAGCCCGACCTCGGTACGGCGTCGAGCTTCCCGGCCATGCTCATCGCCATGTACTTCTGGGCGGGCATGCCGCTCGGCCAGCTGTTGTTGGGGCTGTCGCCCATCTTCAATGTGGCGCT
>JBEBGT010000483.1:0-3298 GCA_040081365.1 Candidatus Eiseniibacteriota bacterium
GCCGGCGCGCTCGCGGGCGCGTTCGATCTGATGCTCGGCATGGGCATCGGCATGGGCATCGCGCTCGGCTTCGTCACGGGCCTGCTGATGGGCCTCGTGGTGGGACTCGGGTTCGGGCTGCGGGCCGTCGTCCTGCACCGTGCAGGTCCACTCGTCGGTGCGGCCCGACAGCACCAGCTTCACGGTGCCGCCCTGAGGCGAGAACTCCACCGCGTTGTTCACCAGGTTCTCCACCCCACGCCGCATGAGGTCGGCGTCGACTTCGATGCGCGTGTCGTCGGCCTCGAGCTGCAGCGTCACGCCGCGCGTGCGCGCCGACTCGCCCAGCTTGTCGGCGATGCCGCGGCCCAGGTCGGCCAACGACAACGTGGACAAGCGCAGCGTGCACTCGCCGCCTTCGATGCGCGACAGGTCGTTGACGTCGCCCAACAGGCTCGCCATGCGGTCGCACTCTTCATTGATCACGCCCAGGAAGCGGCCGCGCGTGGCCTTGGCGTGCTCCGCCACCAGCTCCAGCGACTCGCTGTACGCCTTCACCGACGCCAGCGGGCTGCGCAGTTCCGTGGCCACCAGGTTCAACAGGCCCGACGAGAACTCCTGCGACGACGCCAGCCGGCGCTCGAGCCCGGTGACCTGGGCACGCTCTTCCTCGAGCGCGCGGCGCAGGTGCTGGCGCTCCAGCGCCAGCGCGAGCGCGTCGCCCATGGTCTGCAGCAGCAGGCGCTCCTGGCCGCCGAACGTGTGCGACTTCGAGAATCCCACGAGCAGGAAGCCGAACGCCGTGCTGCCCGCGACCAGCGGCAGCGTGGCGAGCGACACCGGCGGCTCGTGCCACAGCAGCGTCTCGCACGGCGTCTCCGAATCGAACGACTCGTCGAAGCGCGCGCGGTCGTTGCGCATGACCCATTCCACCGGCCCGCCGTGTTCGGCCAGGTAGGGCGTCTCGACGCCCGACTCCTCGTACAGGAACAGCGCTCCGCTGCGGCGGTCGACACGCAGCAAGCAGGCGTGATCGGCTCCCAACGCCTCGCGCACGTGCTGCTGCGCCAGGTCCCACGACACCGCCAGCTCGCTGGTGGCGCGCAGCGCGAGCACGGCTTCCGCCAGCAGCGTGAGCGTCTCACGCGGCAGTTCGGTGCGGTTCGGGTCGAGTGGCCGGTCCATGGCAGCTCCTGTGCGCGGGACTACGCGACCTTCTGGTGGTGCCCCGACGGCGGGTCCTGGCGGCGGCGACGCTCGCCCACCATGACGCTGCCCGGGATGCCCTTGCCGTGCGCCTTGAGTTCCTGCGCGATGTCGATGAGCTGCGCCAGATGCGTCACCGGCACGCGGTCGGTGCTGACCAGCGCGATCGTGAGGCTCATGAGCGGAAAGCGTTCCACCACGTGGCGGCGGTTGAGCACCTCGATCTGGCCACGCTCGCGGTCTTCCGGGTCGTAGAGTTCGGCGGACGCTGTGTTGAACCAACCCAACACGTCCTCGCCCAGATCCTCGGCGTTCTCGCACGGGCACAAGACCACGAAGTCGTCGCCACCGATGTGGCCCACGAAGCCATCGGCGCCGCTGCGGCGGTACGCCGACTCGGTGAGGATGCGCGCGAGCAACTGGATCGCCTCGTCGCCACGGCCATAGCCGTAGTAGTCGTTGAACGCCTTGAAGTGGTCGATGTCGATCTGGAGCAGCGCGAACGGCCGCTCCTCCGACAACCGGCGGCGGATCTCGGCGTTGATGCTGTGATTGCCGGGCAGCCCGGTGAGCGGGCTCGCCGAACGCTGCTGGCGGCTCCACTCCAGCGTGTTGCGTACGCGCTGGGCCACCTCGTTCAGGTCGAACGGCTTGGTGATGTAGTCGTTGGCGCCCTTGCCCAGGCCGTCGAGCTTGTCCTTCGTGGCGGCGCGCGCGGTGACCATGATCACCGGGATGTTGCGCGTGGTGAACGACGCACGCAGCCGGTTGCACACCTCGACGCCGTCCAGTTCGGGCATCATGACGTCGAGCACGATCAGGTCGGGGTTCTGGTCCTGCGCCATGGTCACGGCTTCCATGCCGTCGCTCGCCTCGAGCACGGTGAAGCCCTCGAACTCCAGTCGCGTGCGGAGCACGAGACGGATGTCGGCTTCATCATCGGCGATCAGGATGCGCTGGTTCGGCACTCCGGTCTCCTACTTCCCTGTTCCCTGCACCGCTACGCGTGGGGGGTACGCGACCCGACTGCGATGGGGTGGCTCGCGTGCGTGGACCCCTCGGGTATCGGCCTTGTGGGACTAGGACTTGCGCGATTATCACGTACGAGCACCACGAAATGTGTTCGCACGCGGTCCCTGCCCGACGGTCAGTTGCTGGGCCTGTGGGCGACCCGCGGCCGGTTCGGTGGTCGCAACCCGTTTCGCCATTGGGACTTGGCGGTCGAGCGTTAGGGCGCCGGCCCCACCGGGCCACACCCGGAGGACCGGGGAAGCCGGGCGCCCGGCACCGGCCGCGCCGCGGCCTCAGGCCAGCGGCAGCCCCGAGGCCTCGAGCGAGGCGGCCGCGTCGAGCTCGGCCGTGGAGCGCTCGCCGCGGGCCAGCCGGCGCGCGCCCACCCACGCGATCATCGCCGCGTTGTCGGCGCAGTAGCGCGGCGACGGGATGCGCAGCGCCACGCCTCGGAACTCGCACATCTCGGCGAGGTCCGCGCGCAAACGGCGGTTGCACGCCACGCCGCCACCCAGGTTGAGCGCCTTGGCCCCCGTGGTGTGCAGCGCGCGCGCGCACTTGGCCACGAGCACTTCGACCACCGCGGCCTGGAACGACGCCGCCACATCACGCACCAGTTCGTCCGGGTAGGGCGGCTCGCCGTGCGGTTGCAGCACCGTGCTCACCGCCGTCTTGAGCCCCGAGAACGAGAAATCCAGCCCCGGCCGGTCGAGCATCGGGCGCGGGAACGCGAACGCGTCGGCCCGCCCCGTGGCCGCGAGCTTGTCGAGCACCGGACCACCCGGGAAGCCCAACCCCAGCCGCTTCGCCACCTTGTCGTACGCCTCGCCCGCCGCGTCGTCGAGCGTCGCACCCAGCCAGCGGTAGGGTGTCAGGCCGTTCACCTGCACCAACTCGGTGTGCCCGCCCGAGACCACCATGGCCACCGCCGGCCACGGGCTGTCGCCGTGCTCCAACGAGGCCGAGTGCAGATGGCCCTCGATGTGGTTCACGCCCAAGAGCGGCAGGTCGAGTGCGGCCGCGTACGCCTTGGCGAACGCCACCCCCACCACCAGCGAGCCCACCAGTCCCGGCGCGTGCGTGACCGCGATGCCGGTGAGCT
>JBEBGT010000484.1:0-3298 GCA_040081365.1 Candidatus Eiseniibacteriota bacterium
CGCCCCCCCTGCCGTGAGAATCCATTCGCCATGCTGAGAGCCGGGATCGTCGGATTGCCGAACGTGGGCAAGTCCACGCTGTTCAATGCCGTGACGCGCACGCGCAAGGCCGAGGCCGCCAACTACCCGTTCTGCACGATCGATCCCAACGTCGGCATCGTGACCGTGCCCGACGCGCGCCTGTACGAGCTGCAGAAGATCGCCAAGACCAACGTGGTGATCCCCGCCGTAATCGAGTTCGTGGACATCGCCGGACTCGTGAAGGGCGCCAGCCAGGGCGAGGGGCTCGGCAACAAGTTCCTCACGCACATCCGCGAGGTCGACGCCATCGTGCAGGTGGTGCGCTGCTTCGAGGACTCCGACATCCACCACGTGAGCGGCTCGGTGGACCCGGTGCGCGACATCGAGGTCATCAACACCGAGCTCATGCTGGCGGACTACGACACCGTGAAGCGCCGGCGCGACCGCGTGCAGAAAGACGTGAAGCGCGGCGACAAGACCTCGATCGCCGAGGAGGCCGTGCTCGCCAAGCTGGAGGACGCCCTCGGCGGCGGCAAGCCCGCGCTCATGGTGGAACTGACGCCCGAAGAGAAGGTCATCGCGGCCACGTTCTTCCTGCTGTCGGACAAGCGCACGATCTTCGCCTGCAACGTGCGCGAGTCCGACCTGGCCACGGCGGACACGAACCCGTACGTGCAGAAGGTGCGCGACTACGTGAAGACGCACCTGGCCTGCGAGGCGGTGGTGATCAGCGCCCAGATCGAGAGCGACCTGGTCGACCTGTCGAGCGAGGACGCGGCCGAGTTCCTGAAGGACCTAGGTGTGACCGAGAGCGGCATCGGCGCCCTGATCCGCGCCACGTACCACCTCCTGGGCCTGCGCACCTACTTCACGGCCGGCGAGAAGGAAGTCCGCGCCTGGACGATCCACGAGAACGACACGGCCCCGAAGGCGGCCGGCGTGATCCACAGCGACTTCGAGCGCGGCTTCATCAAGGCCGAGACGGTGGCCTACGCCGACCTCCTCCGCTGCGGCAGCATCGCCGCGGCCCGCGCCGAGGGGCTGTACCGCATGGAAGGCAAGGAGTACGTGGTCGCGGACGGCGACGTGATGCTGTTCAAGTTCGCGGTGTAAGCCTTCCCTTCCCGGCGGTCGTGCTCCGCGGGTCCGTCACCGTTCGCGGTGCTACCTCCCGGGTCCGTCACCGTTCGCGGTGCTACCTCGCGGGTTCGTCACCCCTGACGTCGCGCGCCACTGCTCTTGCCCGGCTCTGCCGATGCACGCTGCCCTGACGCCGGACCCGTGACGCCACGGTCAGCATCAGGCGTTGCTTGCTCCGCGGCATCCGCGCTGCGGGACGACGCGCCCGCTCACCTGCGGCTGCACGCGGAGGAGGGTGTGTTTCGGGGGCATCGAAGTGCAGGTCGAGAAGCCGGCGAAGAAGACGGGCGAGGACGGCAAGGTACGCCGCGGGTTCGACGTGGCGATGAAGCCGCTCGCCGCCCCCGTTCCGCGAAACACACCCTCCCCCGCGCTGTTGCTGAGTCGTCCGGGCACGGATCGAACGCGCATTGGAGGCGGACCCGGCCGTAGCGCGGGACTGGGAGTGCCGCGTGAAACGGCCAACTTGCTCCAGCCGCATGGGACTGTGTGCGCTGCGTGAATCGGACCACTCTGCTCCCGTGCAGGGAACTGCGAGCGCGGCCGAATCGGACCACTATGCAACCGCGCAGGGGAGGGTGTGTCACGCGATACGGGGGCGGCGAGCGGCCTCATCGCGAGCGGAGGTCCCCGTTTCGCGTGACACACCCTCCCCCGCGCGAAGCCGCAGGTGTCCCGGGCGCGCCGCCACGCCGCGCGGATGCCGCGGAGCAAGCAGCGCCCGATGCTGGCCGTGGCGTGGCGAGCACGGCGTCAGGACGGCGTGCTTCGGCAGAGCCGGGCAGGCACGGTGTCCCGCGACGCCAGGGGTGACGAACCCGCGAGGTAGGACCGCGAACGGCGACGGTGGAACGACGAAAGCCTACGACCGAGCTTCCCAGGCCTTCGCCAGGCTCACGACCACGGCCACCGCCAGTTCCATCTCCTGGACGGAACACCACTCGTAGCGGCTGTGGAAGCGGTGCTGGCCCGAGAACAGGTTCGGGGTCGGGAGGCCCATCTCGGACAGAATCGAGCCGTCGGTGCCGCCGCGGATGCGGCCGTCGAGTGGCGGCACGCCCGCCGAGCGGATCGCCTCACGAGCCAGATCCACGATCTCCGGCGTCTTCGCCAGGATGTCGCGCATGTTGCGGTACTGCTCGGTCACCTCGAACGTCGTGCTTGATCCCGGCCAGTCCGCCACGGTGTCGTGGGCGAGCTTGCGCAGGAAGTCCTCCTTCACCGCCAGTTGCGCCGTCTCGAAGTCGCGGATGATGAAGTGCACGCTCGTGCGATCGACCGTCGCCACGATGTCGTGCGGGTGGACGAAGCCCTCGCGGTCGCGGGTGCGCTCCGGGCTCAGGCCGTCCTTCGGCAGGCGGTTCACGAAGTCGGCCGCGATCTTCACGGTGTTCACCATCGAGCCGTAGGCGAAGCCCGGGTGCGTGTTGCGGCCCTGGAACGTCACCGTCATCGCGTCGGCGCTGAACGTCTCGGCTTCCAGGGTGCCCAGGCCCGCGCCGTCCAGTGTGTACGCGCACTTGGCACCGAAGCGCTTCACGTCGAACTGGCGCACGCCGCGGCCGATCTCCTCGTCGGGCGTGAACGCCACGCGGATCGGGCCGTGCGCGATCTCGGGGTGCTTCACCAGGTGTTCCACCGCCGCCATCACCACCGCCACGCCCGACGAGGAGTCGGCGCCCAGCAGCGTCTTGCCCGACGCCGTGACGATGTCGTCGCCCGTGCGCGCCGCCAACTCGGCGTCCTCCTCTGGGCTCAGGACCACCTGCGTGTCGTCCGGAAGGACGATGTCACCACCGGCATAGCTGCGGTGCACGATCGGCTTCACACCCGCACCGCTCATCTCGCAGGACGTGTCGACGTGGGCCAGGAATCCGATGCACGGCACGCCCGGCTTCGTGCTGGTGGCGGGCAGCGTCGCCATCACGATGCCGTGCTCGTCCCGGGCGGCATCCCCCAGCCCCAAGGCCTTGAGTTCCTCGACGAGCAGGTCGAGCAGCACGAACTGGCGCGCCGTACTCGGGATCGTCGGCGACGCCGGGTCCGAGGTCGTGTCGATCTGCACGTAGCGCAGGAAGCGTTCGAGTGCCGAGGTCTGCATCCGGGTGGCGGGCATCGGGGTCTCGCGGGCAAGGGA
>JBEBGT010000058.1:0-12364 GCA_040081365.1 Candidatus Eiseniibacteriota bacterium
GGCGCGAGCCTGCGTCATGCGCTCTGCGAGTGCATCGGGGGATGCCGCGGCCAACGCCTCGAGCAGCGCTCCCAGTTCGGCCGGATCGGCGGCCTCTCCGAGCGTGATCACGAGGTCGGCGGTCGCACCCGGAGCGAGCGTGAACGCGATGCGGCGGGCGAAGCAGGGATCGTGCTGCGGACCGGTGGTGCCGTCGAACGCGGCGCTGCCGGCCAGTGCGGCCGGCCGGGCGGCGGAACCATGGCGGCCGAGGAACGCGTTGCGGTCGGTCGTGTGCGTGGCCACCAGCTCGCTGACGCCGGCCGCGTGGACGGTGCTGAACGCGGTCGCGTCGCGTGACGCACCCGCGGTGGCGTTGCGCGCCAGCAGCGCGCCGCTAGCGGTGTCATACTCGGTCACCACGCGCCGCGCCGCGCCGTCGTGCGAGCCCAGCACGAGCTGCGCGTAGGACAGCAGCGCCAGCTCGCGCGGCTGGTTGCCCAGGTTGCGCAGCCGGACGTGCACGTATTTGAGCGGTCGCTCGTCGTCGACCGTGATCGTCGTCTCGTGCTCCAGCCGTTCGGCGGCGAGCAGGAAGCGGCTCACGCCGATGCCATGCCTCGCCTCGTAGGCCGCCGGATGCGCGATCGGTCCCGGCAGCGGAGACCACGCGGCGCCACTCGAGAGGTCGAGCAGGTACAGCGCCTCGCCATGCGGGTCGAGCAGTGGATCGTTGGACCAAGGCGTGAGCCGATGTTCGCGGCTGTTGCCGCTCCACGTGAAGCCGGCGCCGGATTCGCTCACCAGTGTGCCGAAGCGCGGATTCGCGATCACGTTCACCCACGGCATCGGCGGCCGGCGGTGCGATCCACGCCGCAGCGCATCGAGCCGGATCACATACTCGTGGCCGTCGGCCGAGAAGCCGCCGTAGCCGTTGTCCTGCTGCAGCATCTCGCGCTCGCGGCGTGGACCACGTTTGCGTGGCAGGCCCGACAGCCGCGGTGCGGTGCGCTCGCGCTCTTGCGCGGCGTCGTCTCCGGACGGCTGGTGCAGGTGCGCGCGCGTGGCGGCACTCACCACGATGCGAGCCCCCGCCTCCAACGCGTCACGCCCGCTCGCATCGAGCGTGGTCACCACGCGCACGCCGGGCTCGTGCGGGGCGGCACTCAGCTCATCGCCCAACCCCACGAGCTCGGCGTCGATGCCATGCCGGCGCCACCAGGGAATCGCGCGACGCAGACGGTCCCACTCGGCGGTGGCGGCGGGCTCACCGCCCCGCACCACGATCAACGGGGCCTGCCCCGGGATACCCAGGGCCGTGCGCACGACCGCGTCGTCGCCCGCCCGGCGCAGCACCGCGTCCTCGGCGCGCAGCATCGGGTCCCCATAGAGCAGTGCACCCGCGAGGCGCGATAACGTCTCGGATTCCTCGGGGCTCACGCCCAGCGCATCGAGCGCCGCGCGCGTCCGCACGGGGGCCGCCGACAGCGTCGCGTCGATGCTGGCGTCGGTGCCGAAGCGCGCGAGCGTGGCCAGGGCGGCCGTGCGGTCCGCGCCCGCGGCCAGCACGAACGTCCAGCGTTGCTTCTCCCCCGGCGCCAGCGTCACGGTACGACGGCTGGCGAACACCGGGTCGAGCACGTTGCCCACGGTGCCCGCGAGCGGACGCGGCGAGGCCAGCCCCGCCGGACGATTCCACGACCGGCCACGGGCCAGGAAGCGTGCGCGATCGGTTTCGAACTCGAACTCGCCCGGGCCCACCAGCGCATGCACCACGCCCGGGTGCTGCTCGTCGGCACCGCGCGGCCGGCGCGTCGCCACCAGCGCGCCGCTCGCGGCATCGAGGGCGGTCTGCACGAACAGCTTCGAGAACGCGGGATGCGATGCGTCCGCGGCCGGGTCGTGCAGGACCAGCTCCAGGCAGCCCGTCAGGTCCAGTTGTCGCACGCGGTCGCTGCGATTCGTGATGGTGACACGGCGCAGCTCCGCATCGGCATCGGCGGCCACGCACACCTCGACGCGCGTCTCGATGCCGTGATCACGCTGCACCCAGCCGAAGAGCCCCGGCCCCGCGAGCACCGTGCCGTGTCCGGGCGCGCGCGACGACGTCGGCTGCAGCAATGCCCAGCTGCGCCCCAGTCCCGGATCGCGCAGCCACAGCCGCCAGCCGTCCGCATCGCTCACCCGGTCGCCGCTCCAGCGCGACAACGCCGAGCCGAGCCACGACGAGCGGCCCATGCCGGCCTCGGTGAGCCACACGGAATAGCGCCCGTTGCCGAGCAAGTGCACGGCGGGGACGGCGGACTGCAGGCGCGGCGGACCGCTGCGCAATGTCGTGGAGATGACGCTCAAGGCTCGCTCTTTCAGGGCAGGACGACGAAACGCGCATGCTGGGCCGTGCCGGCCGTGCGCAGGCGCAACCAGTAGATGCCGGCCGGGAGTCCGTCCCGGCCGAGCTCGAGCGAGTGCTCCCCGGCGCTGTAGTCCGCGGCGGTGAGGTCGCGGACCGTGCGGCCCTGCAGGTCGACGAGGTCGAGCTGCACGCGGGCCGCTTCGGCCAATGTGAACGACACGCGGGCGCGGCTCGTGACCGGATCGGGCGTGACGCGGCCCAGGGCCACGGCGCGCGGTGTGCGCGGCGGCGGCGTGTCGAGCACGTAGGGCTGGAAGCCGGCGCGTGCCAGCCCGCGCACGATGCTCGGGTGCGACATCATGCGCTGCCAGGGCTTACCCGTGCGGTAGTTCTCGATCATCATGAGGATCGGGCCCTGGTCGATGCCGATGACGTCCGTCGCATACCACGGGCCGGTGCTCAGGTTGAAGCCGTCGCGCCAGCCGTAAGGCCCCCACAGCTGGGGACGGTAGTGATCCCACATGTAACGGATGAAGCCGATCGATTCATTGGGCGTGAACGGGATCGACGAGATCGCGGCGGTCGGCGTGATCGTGCCGTTGTCGTTCTGGGCCGGCGGCGCGCCACGCGCGGTGTAGCCGAACGGGCCGTCGCCCGCCGTGAGCCCCCACAGACTGTCGGAGTAGCCGATGGCGCCGAGCGGGTTCGCGATGCAGTAGTTGCGCTGTGCGAGCGTGGCGCGGCGCGAGTTCTCGAAGTAGTCGTGGCCCTTCGTGCGCATGTAGGCGTCGGCGATGTCGCGGAAGTCCACCCAGCAATGCGAGTACTGGTGCGTGAAGAGCGGCGGGCACGTCAAGAAGCTGTAGCCATAGAGCGTGTCGTAGTGATAACCGCTGGTCCACTGTGTCCAGGCATTCGTGGGCACCGCGTAACTCGGCGTGCCCAGCGCCAGCAGGTACATGATCATGGCTTCGTTGTACCCGATCCACTGGCCGTAGCCGAGGAAGCCGAAGCTGGGCTTCCACCCCATCATGATCCCGGGGTTGAAGTTGCGCATGAAGTTCCAGTTCGCGCGCTGCTCGATCGAATCCGCCATGGCGCGGATCGCGATCTCGGTGGTGTCGCCGGGGGCATCGAAGTACTGGCGTGCGTCGAGCATGCCCGCGAACAGCAACCCGGAGTCGATGCTCGACAACTCCACGTTGGTGTCGAAGCGCGTGGCGGTGTTGATGTTGAGGAAGTGGTAGAACAGCCCCTGGTTGCCGATCTTGCCCACCGACGTCGTGCCCTGCGGACCGTTGTAGAACGTGAGCAGCGTGCGGTGCACGCGCGCCGCGCCGGCACTGCGGCTCACCCAGCCATGGTCGATCCCGATCGGGATGCCCGACAGCCCGAAACCCACCGACGCGATGCTCGCGAACGTCGAGTTGGGCGCATAGCGGTCGCGGATCAGGCCGTTGGCCGGATTGGCCTCGTTCCAGAAGAAGTCGAACGCCGTGTGTTGCAGCGTGTCGAGCAGCGCTTCGGTGGTCTGCGCCGCGGCGGGGGCCACGAGCGTGAGCGTCAGGAACAGTGCTGCCAAGATGCGTCGCATGGGTGTGTGCCTCAGAAGAGGAGTCCGAACGAGAAGCGATGCGTGTCTTCGAGGCGGCCCTGGTCCGCCCAGCCGTAGTCGACGTGGTAGCGCACGCCGTCCACCGCGCTCTTGAAGCCGACGCCAGCCGTGAGGCCGACCTCGGAGTCCTGCTGGAACATGCTCTGGTAGCCCGCTCGCAGCGCGACCTGGCCGCGAAACGTGAGTTCGGCGCCGAGGCTCACGCTCTCGGTGTTATCCGACGGGTGGAGCGCGTCGGCCGCCAGCAACAACCGCGCGTCCCGTCCGAGCGCCAGCGGCTGCGCCAACCCGACACGGAACGACGTGGGCACTGCGAACGCATCGGTGGCGCGCGAGCCGGGCAGCACGCCGTTGTCACCGTTCTGCCCGGGCACGTTGTCGTACTGGATCTCGAGGTCGTTGCCGCCATAGCGGGCGGTGGTGCCGAAGTTCGACAGTGTGGCGCCGATGCGCAGCCCGTCGGCCGACAGCCGGTACAGGGTGGCCGCGGTGAACGTGGCCGTGCCGGCGGAGGTGTGGAAGATGGACTCCTGGAGGTAGTTGATCTGCGCCGCGGCCGCGAAGCGCAGCGAGAAGCGGTGTGCGAGCCCGATCGAGACCGCCAGGTCCGAGACCGAGAAGCGTTCGCCGGTGCCGAGCGGTTGACTCACGGTGCGTACGTCCATGTCGCCCGAGTTCAACGACGTGAACGTGCCGTACAGCGAGCCGAAGCGCGTCGGGTGCGCATACGCGAGCCAGTCGTGACGGATGCCCGCGAACCACGACGTGTGCACGAACTCCAGCGCCCGCTGCTCCTGCCCCGCCATGGCCGCGGCGTTGTGGAACGCGCCGGCCAGTCCCTCGGCGGCGGCACCACCGGCGTTCCCCATGGCGGCCAGCCGCGCGTCGGGCTCGATGAGCGTGAACGCCCCGAACGTGGTGCCGACCTTGGTCTGGGCATGAACGATCGCGGCCGTCAGCACGAGCGCGCCCGTCATCGCGAGGCAGCGAGCGAATCTCAAGAGAGTCTCGCGCATCACTTCACCACCGCGAACTTGCCGATCGCCTTGGGATAGCCCGGGGACTCGACATGGAAGATGTAGAGCCCCGGTGCCACGTCGAGGTTGTCCTTGGTGCGCAGGTCCCACGGCACGAACCCGGCCAGCGAGCCGTCCTGGCGGAGTGTGCGCACCAGGTCGCCATGCACGGTGTAGACGCGGATCGTGGCGGCGCGCGGGATGTTGCGGAACTCGACGCGGCGCTCGCCGCGGCCGCGGATGTTCAAGAGCGCGGGTTCGAAGCTGGCGGCGGCGATGTACGGGTTCGGCACCACGTACGGTTCTCCCGCACCGCCCGCCGTGGCGGCCGTCCCGGCGCGCTCGCCGGTGGTGGTGAACCGGAAGCGGTCGCCCGGTTCGAACGGCACCTGCAGCCGCAGGTTGAACGTGTCGCCCGCGGCGGGCTTGCGCAGGACCCCGCGCCGGCCCTGGCCGAGAGTGTCCAACTGGATGCGCCACGTGAAGTCCGCTGTCGTCACCGGCTCGCCCACCGGCCGCGTCAGCACCTCGAAGCCCTCGCTCGCGAGCGACAGCGTGCCGTCGTTGTCCGTGTCCGTGAACCGGAAGTCCATCGGCGTGTCGCCCGAATCGGTGACCGCATAGACCCGGAACTTCGCGGGCTTCGCCGGGCGGAACGGGAACGCGATGCTGGTGTCCACCGTCGCCGCCTCGAAGACGATCTTGAGGTCCTCGGGGTACCCGGGACGCTTCAGGTTCACGTCACGACCCGGCTGGTAGATCGCCGCGAGCCGGGAGTTGGTCAACGAACTGTCCGTGAACGCGGACCTCGAGCCGTCGACCCGGGTCTGCGCGATCGTACCCACGATCGGCAGGATGCCCGCCCCCACCGGACCGCGGCCGCTGGCGGTGAGGTCGTTTCCGGTCTGGAACAGCACCTCGCCCGAGGTGAGATCGGTGAGTGAGTAGCGCGTGGCCTTGACGTCGTCGGGCGTATCGGACGTGAACGCGAGGTCGAACGTGTGGCCGTCCGGCACCAGCGTGGAGTTCTCCACACTCAGCTCGATCGTGCCGGCGCCGCGCCCTTGGATGTGCGAGACGGGCGACGCGAGCGCGCGCGCGAAGCCCGGCACGCGCGGGTTCGGCCGCACCTTCACGACATTCGTGGGGAAGATCGAGCCGCCGCGCAGCGAGAACGAGATCGAGTATGAGTTCTCGGACGGGTAGAACGACAACGAGTCGAGTTCCGCGCCCTGATCGAAGCCGTAGTCGTAGGCGCACACCGCGTAGTAGTAGTCCTGCCCGTTCGTCACGGTGCTGTCCACGAACGAGTGCTGCAGTCCGGTGTCCGTGCCGAGGTTGTAGGCCACGCCCTCCACCGTCTTGCGCGAGAATCCCTTGCGGCCGTCCACGAGGTCGTACTGCGCCACCGGCCGGCCGTTGCCGATCGTGTTCGTGCCGTTGCCGTTCGTGATGATGCGCGCGTCGCGGAACTCGGGGTCGGTGGAGCGGTAGACGCGGTAGCCCTCGAAGTCGAACTCGCCCGTGACCGGATCCACGCTGCGCTCGGCGGCGTCGTCCCACGTGAGCCGAACGCGGCCGTCGCCGGCCTCGGCCTGCACGATCGGGCGCGTCGGCGGCACGGCGAACTGGTAGTTGGCGTTGTAGATCTGCTGCACCGTGCGCACCGTACCGCGCAGCTCGTCGAGGTCGCCGCCGAAAGCCAGCGCCAGCGAGAAGCGCTCGGTCTGCCCCGGCTTCAGTTTGAACGGGCCCGAGGCGAACAGGAAGCCGATGTTGTAGTTGGCGGCCAGCGCCTGATCGAAGCGCGACGCCGAGTCGGGGTTCGTGAACTGGCGGAACAGCCGCTCGGGCCAGTTCTGCGTCTCGGTGTAGAACAGCACGCCGTCGGTCGTGGGATCCGGGTTCCCCTGCCCCGCCTTGATGCGGTTCTGCTTGAAGCCCGTGAGCCCGATCTGGTCGGACTCGTTCAAGTCGGTTCGGTCGAAGTTCGTCTCGCCCTCGGTCGGCGTGCCGTCCCCCTCGCCCAGGTCGTGCGTGTCCTTCACGCCGTCGCTGCCGAGATCGTTGAACTCCGCAAGCCAGTCCATGTCCTCGTCGCCCGTCCACCACGCGCCCACGCGATAGGCGGGCCGGCGCTCGATGGGGCCGTACGTGGCCACGAAACGCGCCGTGTCGTAGTTCGCCACGAGGTAGTCCAGGATCGCCTGCTGCCCGCTGATGAGCGTGCCCGGGCCGCCGTCGCGGCGCTCGTCGGTGATGCCGTCCTTGTCATCGTCGAGGGTGTTGAACGGATTGCCCGGCGTCTCCAAGTAGGCATAGCCCAGGTAGCCCGTGGGGCTGCAGCTGCCGCGCAGGTCCCGGCCGTGGCCCGAGCGGTCCCACGTGTACACCAGGTTCAAGCCGCTCGACTTGTCGAAGAACGCGTTGTCGTCGTCGGACTCGAAGATGCCGTCGCACGACAGCAGCGAGCCGCCCACGCCCGAATCCATGTAGAGCCCGAACACGATGTTGTCGTCGTACTCGGTGGTGGCTTCGTTCGTGATGTCGTAGTGCCAGAAGATCACGTTGCCAGCCTGCGGATTCGCCCACTGGAACCCGCGCACGCCGATCTTGAGCCCGAGCCCCGCGCGCGTGGTGTCGCGGTTGTCGGGGTACCAGTACGGCTTCCACGCGTCGTAGAAGTCGTCATCCATGACCGTGTAGCTCTCCTGGTCGGCCGCGGGGCGCTTGCCGAAGTAGCCATTCCAGGCGCCGGCCCAGCCCGGGTCACTGGCGTCGTCCGCCTTGTCGGGCCACGCCGGCGGCCATGTGCGGTCGTCACTGCTGATCGCGATGGAGCGCCCCACGTTCTTGGCCGGGTCGGGCTCGAAGTACCCCGGACGCGGCTCGAAGCGCATGATGCGCTCGGTGTACGGGCTCTCGGCCTGCCGCTCGCGGAAGCCGGTTTCCATGATGTACTGGTCCTGCCCGTTCGACAGCCGCACCTTCGCCAGCACGAACGGCGTGATGCCGTCGCTGTAGTTCATGCCGGTGCCCTTCGGCACCTCGACCGAGTGGAAGATCGACAGGTCGGTGTTCTGCGGGTCGAGCGGGAAGTCGCCGACCATGCCGAAGTTGTGGAACAGCGTGCGGATGTTGGCCGCATCGTGCTGGCCCGTGCGCTCGGCGCTGATCTGGCCACGCTGGGACTTGGGCACCACGGGCAGCGTCGTCTGCGCGTGCGCGCTGGGAAGGGCGAGGGCCGCGAGAACGGCGAGCACCAGGCCGCGGCGGATCCGGCGGGGCGTGTTCATTGCTTCTCCGGCTTCAAGGTGATCCCGACTTCGAGACGGCGCGGCCCGAAGAAGCGGGTCGGGTCGTCGAGCGTACCGGCGTCCACCGTCGGGGACCGCGAATAGTCGGGCTGCCCGGTGGTGGCGAACACGAAGCCATTGAAGTAGCGCGAGTCGAACGCGTTGAACACCCGGGCGAACAGGTTCGCGGGGATGCCGCCCACCCGGCTCGGGAACTCGGCACGCAGGTCCGCCTGCAGTCCCATGGGCTTGCGGCCCGAGTTGGCGAGCAGCGTCTGCGCGGCCACGACCGATGGGGTGTACGGCTGACCGCTCGCTCCGCGCAGCACGAGACCGGTCGTCAGTCCGCTCGAGTGCGTGGTGCTGAGCGTCATGTTGAGCGTGTGCCGCTGATCCCAGTTGAGCGGGATCTGGCGCGGCAGCGCATCCTGCCCGGCGGCTGCACGATTCAGGGTCTCGCTGGGTTCGCTGGAGTTGCCGATGGCGCGCTGCCAAGTGTAATCCGCCGAGACGTTGAACGGCCCCAGCGCGCGGTGGTCCACCTGCAACGTGAGCCCGATGACGCTGCCGTAGTCCACGTTCGTGAAGCGCACGTACGTGGCATTGTTGTAGGTGTTCACGAACTCCACGCCGAGCAGGTCGCGGATGTCCTTGTAGAAGGCGTTGAAGTCCACGCCGAGGTCCGGGGTCACGGCCTGCTTGAGCCCGATCTGGTATTGCACCGTGTGTTGGGCCCGGATATCTGGGTTACCCAGGATGCCCTTGCGGTTCACGGCATCGGACGACTGGATGTCACGCAGGACCGAGTAGTCGGCGTTGTTGAAGATGTCGCGGAAAGCCGGGTACTGGTAGAAGTGGCCGTACGCAAAATAGAGCGCGGCGCGCTCGGACATCGGGTACGAGATTCCGACGCGGGGCGAAAGATTGAACTTGTTGCTCGTGGCCTCGGGATGCGACTGCGGCACACCGACGATCGAGTTGGCCGGGTTCGCCAGGTCGCTCGGCAGTGTCGCACGTGCATCGAACCAGTCCCCGCGCACGCCGATCCGCAGGGTGACGTCATTCCAGTCGAGTTGGTCCTGCACGTAGCCCGCCACGAACACCGGCAGGAACTCCGACTGCAGAGCTTCGACCTGAGTGACTCCAAACCCGCCGCCCGCGAGCGAGGTCTCGGCCAGCTTGCCCGGGGCGCCGAAGTTCATGAGCGGCGCTTGATACTCGAGCCCGGCCTTCCACTGCTGGGCGTGCGACACCTGTTCGACGAATGTGCCCTTGCCCACGAACATGTTCGTCGTCGTGCGGTCGCGGAACAGCGACACGCCCTGCACCGAGTTCCCGAACTCGTAGCTCACCCAGCCCGCAGGCGCGCCCCACTGGTAGTAGCGCGGATCATTCACGTCATCGAACGCCATGTCGCGGGAGTCCGTGTAGTTCTGGCGCAGGTCGATCTGGTAGTAGCGTTTCGGGCTCAGGGTGTGCGTGAACGACAACCCGTGCGCGACGCTCAGCCGGCGCACGCGCGTCCCGGCGTCGGGCGTGAGGTGCTGGGACCACGTCACGTTCCGGGAGTCCACCGCGTTCACGAGGAACTGGTAGGCGACCTCCTTGCCCTCGAACGCACGGGTCGACACCTTGAGCAGGCTGCTCCACTCCCGCGAGCGACTCAGCGGGATCCGCTCACCGTCGCCGTCGGGCAGGAAGCTCTTGGCGATCGGGGAGCCGCCCGGGCCGCGCGCCGACGTGAACCGGCGTTCTCCGTAATAGGCACCGTCATTGTGGTGCCAGCTCGTATTGGCGAGGAACGTGGTCCTCGGAAGGCCGACGGGGCCGGACACGGTGATCTGGTAGTCCTGCTTGGCGAACGCGCTGCTGTGGAATGGCTGGCCGCGCGCGCCGCCCGAGTAGACATGGCCGCCGGAGAGCGCCTCGGCATCCCACGCGAATCGCTCCCCGCCGCGCCGCAGCACGGCGTTCACCACGCCGCTCATGGCTTGGCCGTACTCGGCATCGAACGTGCCCGAGACGACCTGCACTTCCTCCAGCAGCGAACGGTCGAGGCGCACCGAGTTCGAGTTGTCGAACGGGTTGTTCACGCTCACGCCATCGACCTGGTACTGCACTTCGTTGGCGCGTCCGCCCCGGAAGTGGCCGTCCACGACGCCGGCCTGAAGATTGACGACGTCCTGCAGTTCCTGCACGGGCAGCTTGGCGATGTCCTCGCGCGGCACGATCGACACCGTGCTCGTGCGATGGATCTCGACGACGGGGCGCTTCGCCGAGACCACGACCTCCTGCATCTGCACGGCTGCCTCGGCCAGCACCAGGTCGAGCCGCGTGGTCTCGTCGGCCGAGACGATGACGTTGGTGGTGGTCACCGAACCGTAGCCGATGAGGCCCGCCCGTACCGAATAGGCGCCGGCCGGGATGTTCACGATGGTGAACTGGCCCTGCTCGTCGGTGAGCGCGCCCAACTGCACGCCGATCATGCCCACGTTGACGCCGGCGAGCGGCTGCTTCTTGGCGTCGGTCACCCGGCCCGCGATCCGGCCGCTCGTGCCTGCGTGGGCCGGGGCGGTGCCGAGCACCAGCAGCAGCACGGCGCAGACCGCGGCACCCACCCACTTCGCCCAGCGCCCGGCGTCGGTACGCGTGCCGGTGCGACGTGATCCCGTCGGGGCTTCCGCGTCCGCGGACGCGCGCAGTGAACGATCAGCTCGCACCTGGTTCCCGCCTCCCAACAGCAGCGGCGGCAGGGCAAGTGCCTGCCGCCGCCGCTGCGACTCGTCCTTACTTCACGACCAACAAGCGTCCCGACAGCGCGGCGCGTTCCGAACCCGAGGCCGGATCGGTCATGCGCAGGCGGTACAGGTACACGCCCGTCTTGCCGGTGAACCCGAACACCCGGGCGGACTGGTCGCCCGGGGCCTGCAGTCCGAGGTCACGGCTGTGGATCACACGGCCCTGCGGATCGAAGATCTCGAGCTGCACGCGGCTGGCCGACGGCAGGCTGTAGCGCAGCTGCGTGGCGGTGCGGAACGGGTTCGGCGCCACGTCGAGCAGCGCGTAGCCGTTGGGCGTGGTGCGCGGCTGCACACCCGTGAGCACGTTCTCGAGCGGGTCCATGTACGACCACGCCGGGCAGCAGGTGTTGTCGTACTCGGCCGCCCACCACGTGCGCGTCCCGTAGCTGTCGGTGAACGGCACGAACGAGTCGCCGTCATAGTGGTTCACGTTGAAGAACACCACGCCGTCGCCGCGCCCGGGCGGATAACCGATCTTCGTGAGGTCGATCACCAGTTCGGCGGTGTAGCCCGTGTCGATGTTCGCCCCCAGCGTGTCGAGCGTGGTGCCCGGCTTCAGGGTCAGCTTCACGCGCGCGCCACCGTTCGCGACGAGCGTCGTGAGGAAGTCCGCCGTGCGCGCTTCGCCCGTGGGGCTGACGTCGAACGTGAGTCGGTGGGGCTGCAGCGTGGAGTCGAAGCCCTCCCGCAGCACGCGGTCGTAGATGCCGACCACGAAGCCATCCATGCGGTCGGTGAGCGGGTAGCTCTGCACGGCGGCGTCGCGCACGTCAAAGCCCATGTACAGCGAATCGTCGCGGAAGAAGTACTTCACCGTGCAGTCGGCCGGGTCGAGGATCGCCGCCTGGCCGCCGTTCACGGCCGGCTGGAACTGCCCGCTGCGCCACTTGAGGATGCCCGGGTAGCTGTTGCGCAGCGCGTCGTCACCGTAGCGGATGTCGAAGTGCGCGGCGTTGGCCCACACGGCGTCCGTGAGATCGCCGTCGATGGCAGGGGCCGGGAAGTTCTGGCCGTTCGGCACCGTGAGTTCGGGCCCCAGACCGGGCAGGTTCACGGTGTTCACGGTGATCGCCGGCTTGGCGTAGATGCGGACCTCGTTATAGCCCATCGAGTTGCCCCACGGTCCCTGCCACCACACGCGGTTCGCGGCCAGGTTGATGGGCACGATCGGCCAGTAGTTATCGCAGTCGTAGATCGACAGGTTGAACTCGACGACGTCGCCCTGCGGCTGCGTGATGTTGTAGCCCGTGGCCGACAGGTCGAACTTCATCTCGACCGTCCAGTCCTGGTCCTGTCTCTTATAC
>JBEBGT010000059.1:0-12330 GCA_040081365.1 Candidatus Eiseniibacteriota bacterium
GCGCCCCGCCGCGGCGTCAGCTGGCCGGTGGGGCCACGCGCCCGCGGGCGTGGGCGCGGATCAGTCCCGCGGCGGCTTGGACGAGCTCGGCGTTGCCGCCCGCGGGGGTGCCGTCCGACAGCACCGTGACGTCCTCAAGGCCCGTCCGGATGCCATGTCCGCGTTCAAGCGCGCGCTGGTTCACGGCCCAGCAGGCCGGGCCGTAGCCGTGGTGGACCTGCTCCAGCGTGATGCCCGCGGCGACGACGACCGCCTCCATCGCGGCCGCGTGCTGAACGGCCGCCTCGACGTCTTCGTCGAGCGGCTCGATGAGCACGCGCCGGCAGCGCGGCGCGAGCCCCGAGCGCACGAACGCATGCGCATCGGACACCGTGAGCAGGCCGGCCTCGATGCCGACGCCGCGCGCGAGGAGCGACTCACTCAGCTCGACGATCCCCGGCTCGCCCTGGTTGGCGGTGACCAGATCCGGAAGCTCGTACCAGGCATCGATCCGGCGCTGACGATGCGCCGCATCGGGCACGATGGTGGCAGACGTCGTCAACGAGATCGGCGTGCCTGGGCAGAGCGCCCGGATGGCGCGCAGGGTGCGAGCGCAGGCCTCGGCATGGAGTGTCTCGTCGCCCGCGTCGTCGAACGCGTGCACGTGCACCGAGTGCGCGCCCGCCGCCACGGCCGCGCGCGCCGCTTCGGCGATCGCTGCCGGCGTGCGCGGGGCTGCGGGATGAACGCGGTCGCCATTGAGGGCGACCTGCAGGAACATGGTCGGCGGCACCGTGGCGGTCACTGCCCCGCGGGCGGTTCCCAGAGCTCGACCTTGTTGCCCTCGGGATCGATGACCCACGCGAACTTGCCGAAGTCCGACTCGTCGATCTTGTCGAGTACGTTGCAGCCCTCTTCGCGTAGCGCCTTCACCAGCGCGTGCAAGTCGGCCACGCGGTAGTTGACCATGAAGCTGGCGTCGCTCGGCGCGAACTGCTTGCTCTCGGCCGGGGCGATCAGCCACGCGGTCGTGCCGCCCGTGGGCTTGCCGTCGGCGTCAGCCCAGTCGAACCCCGCGCCGCCCCACGACTGCACGTCGATGCCCAGATGCTTCTTGTACCAGGCGTGCATGGCCGGCGCGTCTTTCGCCTTGAAGAAGATGCCGCCGATGCCGGTGACTCGCTTCATGGGGTGCTCCGATGTCGGATGGTGGACACGGCTGCGTGACGACGGCAGCGGGAGGAGACGGTCGTCAGGCTAGCCGACCCGCTCACGTGCCGGAAGGCCGGACCGGGGCCAGGAGGTTGGCGTCGCGCGCCAACCGCCATTCGCCCTTCACACGGCGGAAGATCGTGAGCGTGTGCCCCGCGCGTGCGATCGATTCGACCGCACCCGGCGGCGTGACCGTGACCGCGAGCCGGGTCCACGCGAACGCCAGGTCGCCGGAGACTTCGATCTCCTGGATCTCCGAGACGGCTTCGATGACCGGCCGCGGCCCCCCCGCCGGCCCGCGCGAGAGCGTGGCGAACTCCGCTTTGTCCATGGGGGACCGACCCGGCACGAGGAAGACGGCGTCATCGGTCATGAGGCCCAGCACGGTGTCCACGTCACCCGCTCGGGTGGCGGACTGCCAAGTCTGAACGAGTGCCCGGATCTGATCTTCGTCACTGCCCATGGGAACCTCGGTGATCGAGCACCTGATGCTGCCGGCGCGGACTTGCTGCTGCCGACGTGTCGGGTGTGGCCCGCCGACTCCGGCTGACGGTGAACATGTGCACTCCCTGCTGCGACTCACCCCCCCGGTCACCGCCGCGGCCGTGGGACATCGCCAGAGGCCCCCGAGCCGAACTCCGCCGGGCACCCAGCCGCGTCACTTGCGCACGTAGCGCAGATGCGTGGCCGCGGGACTGTCGACGACCCGATCGATGCGGAACTCCGGCACGCCCTCGTGGACGTTCTCGAACAGCCGCCGGCCGCCGCCGAACAGCACGGGGGCAAGCGCGATCTCGAGCTCTTCGACGACGCCCATGTTCAAGTACTGCTGGATCGCGTTCGCGCCACCCGAGATGCGCACATCGCGCTCGCCCGCCACCGCACGAGCCTGCTCGAGGGCGCTCTCGGGGCCGTCGTTGACGAAGTAGAACGTCGTCCCGCCGGGCCGGACCCAGGGCGCGCGCTTCTCGTGCGTGAGCACGTACACCGGAGTGCGGAACGGGGCCTCCTCGGGCCATGACGCCGCGCCTTGCTCGAACATGCGCTTGCCCATGATGTTGGCGCCGATGCGCTCGGTGGTGCGGCGGAACATGTCGTCGATCGGGCCCGTTTCACCGCCCGGCCCGAATCCCAGGTGATCGCGGAACGACTGCAGCTGCATGACCCAACCCATCAGGCCGCCCCACTTGGCGCCCCAGTTCTTGTACTCGGGCGTCGTCCAATGCTCGATCGCCATGCCTTCTGGTGCCATATAGCCGTCGAGGGTGAGTCCGATGTTCACGAACACCTTGGCCATGCGGGGAATCTCCTGATTCGACACGAGGGCTTGGAACCACGGCGTCGTCCGCTTCGGGACGACGATAACCGCTGCCTTGGGTCACTGCTCAGGGGCCGGCCTCGCCGAGCACCCACGGGGCCCGCCCCTACGATAGGACGCGACTCCGAGCTACTGCGTCCGCGCTCAGGCGCGAGCAGGCGGGACGAATCAGCCCGATCACGACCCGCCCCAGCCGGGCAGCTTCGCCGCCTGTCGGATCCACTTGGTCATCTGCGCCTGGTCGAGGTCGTCCTCATGCACGTCGATCCAGCGCGCCTCCTTGGCCGCCCCGCCCGGCGGATTCGGCTCGAGCGACGTGCCCTTGAAGAACGTGATCTTCACGCACTTGGTGAACACGTGAATGCTCACGAACCAACCCTGCCCCGGAATGCCGTACATGGGCGAGTTCCAGCGCACCGCCTTGTGCGCGCGGGGCACGGTCTTGGTGATGAGTGCATCGAGTTCGCGTGCGACGTCGCGCTTCCAACCGGGGATGGCCGCGAGATACGCGCGCACCGGAGCGCCACCGTCGGCCTTGGCGACCTGCGGATTCCCGCCCGCGAGCAGCACGGGCTTGCGCTTGGTTGGGGTCGGCTTCGGCATGGGCTCTCACTCCAAAGGGCCTGGAATCTGCAGCGGGCGCCATCGGATCGGACCGGACGACGCGAGCACGGAGGGTGCACGCTGCCGCGGAGCGGAATCAAGCACTCTTCGCCGGGCGCTCTCACCATCGATTCGAACGCGAACCCGGGCAGGGGGTTCAGCGGCTGCCCGGACGTCGTGTCGCTCGCAAGCCTACCGCTCGGCATCCGGCACGCCCCCTCGCCCGAGCTCCTGCACGAGGCCGATGAGGATGCCCTCGGGCCCGCGGATGTAGCAGAGCCGGTAGATGTCCTGGTAGTTGGTCACTTCGTCGACGAGCACGGCGCCGTGCTTCTGGAGCCGCGCGAGGGTGTCGTCGATGTCGTCCACCGCGAACATCACGCGCAGGTAGCCGAGCGCGTTCACCGGAGCGTTGCGGTGATCGGCCACCACGGCGGGCACGAGGAAGCGCGACAGTTCGAGACGGCCGTGGCCGTCCGGCGTGCGCAACATGGCGATCTCGACGCGTATGTCGCGCAAGCCCGTCACGCGGTCAGCCCACGCCCCGGCGATCGGCGCGCGCCCTTCGAGTTCCAGCCCGAGTTCACGGAAGAACTCGATGGCCGCATCCAGGTCCTCGACCACGATACCGACGTTGTCCATGCGCTTGACCGTCACCAGGACTCCTTGGTCGTCGACGTTTCGACTGGGCCGCGCGCGGGCCTCACAGGGCGTTGCGCGTTGCTGAGCAGCGTCACCTGGACCGCATGGTGAGCCCAGCGTGCCGCTAGAGTTCACCGATCGCTTCAGCCATGACCGTCAGCGAGCCGGTCTCGTGCGCCCAGAGGTAGATCTTCTTGTCGAGCGCCCCTGGCTTGTCCACCGATGGCAACAAGACCAGATAGTCGCCCGAGCCATTGCGTGCGATCGCGACTGCGGAGGGCGGAAAGCCACGCCACTCACGCGCGGCTTGGGTTTCCCGGGCGATGTGGTTTGCCGAACGTGCGGCCTTCTTGCGATCACTGGCATCGAAGACAGGAAACAGGCTCCAGTCTTCGTCGTCCGTGGCGATCTCGCCACCATTGTTGCCGAGTAGTCGGGCGCGCAAGTCGGCCGGCAGGCGAACGCCGAGCTTTGCCTCCTCGCTCTCGATGAAACTCAGTTCCGTGGGGAATGCCATGGTCGTGAGGGCAACTCCATGTAGACGTCATCCGCCAGTCCGTTCTTCATCGCGCTGCGGTCGGACTATATGCCCCAGCGCCGCAAGGAAGGAATCGCGAACTCGCACTCCCATGCTCCTGAAGCGCTGCCCCACTCTTGAGCGCAGTCGGCATGATCTCGTGTTCCACAGCGGGTCTGACTCATGCCTTCTGCCGTCACGGCTGAGGAGGCGAATGGGGTCGCCGGATCGAAGTGTACCTGCCCGCCTTCAGGCGCCGTCGGACTGATCCGGTGCTCCCGCCCGCAGTTCCATGACGACCTCGTCGATCTCCTCACCGCGAGCCTCGGCGAAGCCTCGCTCGCCACCGACACGCATGAAGCCGCATTTCTCGAGCACCCGGATCGAGGCGCGGTTGTCCGCGGCGGCGCGGGCGTGGAGCGGCCGCTCCGTCAGGACGCCGAGCAGCGCGGTGAGCGCCCGAGTGGCGATGCCCTGCCCCCAATGCTCGCGCCCGATCCAGTAGGTGACCTCGCGCTGGCCGGACCACGGGGCCATGAAGGCTCCGACGTTTCCGACGACGCGTCCGCGACACTCGACGACTCTCGCGATCACGGTGGGGTCGCCGAGGATTCTGGCCCACTTCGCGGCGAAGGCAGGCCGATCGTTCGGGTCCTTCGCCGTGAACGCGGCCATCCAGTTGGCGGCCGGGTCCTGCTGCTGCTCGAAGAGAGTGGCGAGGTCGGCTTCCGTGACCTCGCGCAGCTTGAGATCATCCGGCGGCGTGCTGTTCATGTCTTGCCTCCGATCCTTCCGCCGCCGATCGCGAGAGCAACTCGCTCGCAGGCAACACCAGCGGCCGTGCGCAGCCCGGCCGTTCTCGCGCCGTCTTCGCCTCGCCTATGCATCGCCGCGACGACCGGAAAGGGCGTAATGACTGACCACCTCGTCCGTGCCCTGGAAGCGCATCGGCTCGTCTCCCAAGTGAACGAAGCCCGCACGGACAAGCGTGCGTCTCGACGCGACGTTGGCCACGGCCGTGATGCCCAGGATCCGTTCGAGCGCGAAAGCCCGCAACGCCCAATCCGAAGCGGCGACGACCGCCTCGCTCGCAAGCCCCTGGCCCTGGTACGCGTGCGCGATCGAGAAGCCGACCTCGACGTCGCCGTTCAGCGGGCTGAAGCCCACATGACCGACCAAGGCAGCACTGGCGCGATGCTCGATCGCGAGAACATAGGGCCCCTGCTGCGGGTTCCCCGGGACCGCATACTGGCTGATGAGGAACTCGAGCGCGGAAAGCGCGTGAGCGTGATCCCGGTACACCTGGCTGGAAAGCCAGGTGCGGGCCGAATCTTCATTGCTCTGGATGAGCATCTCCGCGGCATCGCCAGCCACGAAGTGCCGAAGCAAGAGCGCCTGCGTTTTGAGCGGTAGGCTATCGAGAGCCACAACGACTCCTTGTCCAGCGGTCCAGCGGGTGGCCAGGTCGCCCATCCATGGCGCCTTACGCCTTCGCCGATCCGATGCGCGAAGCGGACTCGGCTGGAATGAACGACCATGCCCCCCTGGCCGCGCCGCTTCAGGCCCGTGGATCGAACATGAACACGCGCAGTTCTTGGTCGCAGCGACAGGCCTTGGCGATGCGCGCCGCCCACGCGATGGCTGCTTCACGCGAAGGCAGTTCCAACACGGCGAAGCCGCCGTCCAGGGTGGGCGCCCAAGTATAGCCGCCCTTGGCAACCGTGCCGTCCGCGGAGACGAGAACGGGCGGCACGCTTTCGTCGATCCCGCCAGCGAAGACGTAGACACCGGCGGCCTTCGCCTCCTCGATCACCGCGTGTGCATCGCGGCCCACCACTTCCAACTCGCCCTCGGCCACGACCATCGCGGCGCTCGGAAAAGAGATCAGGTACTTGGCCATGGGGCTCCTTCTGGAATCCGATCGTGCTCGTGAATCCCGAGTGCGGCCGGACGATCTGGCGCTGAACGGCCGGCGGAGTAGGCCCGCGCCCGTTCGCTCATGGCTGCCGGGAAACGTGATCCGCCTTGGCGAGGCCTGCAACCGTGAGCGGCCTCGCCGCCCGAACCGTCTACGCGGCTTGGAGTGCCGCGCCATCGTCGGTCGCAGCGTGAAGTTGGGCGGCGCCAGAAACGGCGCGCCTATTCATGACGCACCTGACACACGGGGCGGCCACGCGCCGATGCGCTGGCGCAACGCAACGATCTTGCCGAAGTGATAGGCATTATGAACGGCCACGCAGTTCAACTCGTCGGCCAAGGTCACGCCGGGCTCGAGCTCGGCGGCCAGTCTTGCCGGCGTCGCGGCGAGGTCTGCCGCAGCGCGAGCCCCGGTCAGGAACACTTGCACCAGCTGGTGCCATTGGTCTTCGTGTTCCGGCGCTGTGGTGGGATACAGGTCGCCGGGCGGTGGGCCTCCCGGCGCGATGATGCTCTGCTGGTATCCCACCAGATGCCATAGCTCATCGTAGATGGAGTGCGGCACGCCCTCCGGCCTTAGCGTCACTTGCTCGAGCCTCAGCCCGGACAGCAGACGCGTTCTCTCTGCGTACTCACCAACGAGAAACAGGTGCTCGAGAACATGCATGCCGATGCCCTCCTACTACCGTGGGTTGCGAGCGACACCGCCTCGCCGCCTGATGCCCAGCGTCCGTCGCGGCGCGCAGCACCGTTCGCTGCAACCTGCCGTCAGGCGGCCTGCTCGGTGCTTCTGCGTCGCCTGCGCCAGACCGGAACGAAGGCGACTAGTACGATACCGCACGCGCCTCCACCCAGCAGCGGCATCACTCGGCGGATCTCGGTGGGAATGGTGAGGATATCCGGCAGGCCGGTTTGCCAGAATACCCATTCGGCGCCGAGCTGCGACGCGAGCGCGCTGCTGCCAGTCGCAAGCACGATGACCGCGTCCCCGGTGCTCGGGTTGATCCGGACGGTTGCACTGATCGCTGGCTGATTGGTGCCGTCATGGCCGAAGATGACACCGCCCTGCTTCGTCGGCGCGTAGAGGACTGTGCCCAACCCCCAGATGTCGACGCCCATCGAGCTGGCCTCGGCCGTGCGCATCGATTCTAGCGTCCTCTTGGTGAGAGGGCCACCCTCGACCGTTCGCAGCTGCGCAAGCACCCACCTGACCATGTCGCCAGCTGACGTGGTGAAGCCCGTCGCCGCGCTTGAGGCATAACGGTGGATCGGTGCCGGCCGGCCGTCGGCGTGGTACGACTTCGCCGAGTTGGCCGTTGCTGAGAGGTCGGCGTATCCCGAGCGCACCATGCCGAGGGGCTGGAGAACTTCGCGATCCACGAAGGTCTCGAACTGCTCTCCAGAGAGCTCTTCCACCAACAGCTCGAGCAACAAGTAACCACCGCCCGAGTACTGGAACCGAGTGCCTGGCTCGATACCCACGATGATGGGCGCCGAAGTGCGGCCGGCGGATGCCCGTGGAGCGGTCAGCGCCTCCTCCAGTGTTGGCAGGGGTTCGTCCAGTCGGTAATCACCGAAGCCCAGCCCATCGGTAAGTCCGGCCGTGTGACTCAGGAGCCGCCTCGCGGTGACATCGCGCGAACGGAACGAGGTTTCTGGAAGGTGCCATCTCGTGATGTAGCTCTCGACCGGTCGATCGAGGTCCAGCTTCCCTTGCTCCACCAGCTTCATGACGGCATGTGCCGTGATCCACTTGCTCAACGATGCGGTCGTGAAGACGGTGTTCTGGTCGATGGAATCGGCGCTTGAGGAGTAGTACTCCGCAGCGATGGCACCTCGCTCGATGAGGACAAGGGCCGTATTGGCGCGATTGCCTGCGTTGACCCTGGAGATCGCAGCCTGCATGAAGGCCGCGGAATCTCCTGGTGGCGCCAGCGGGCGCCGCCACCAGCCGAACAGCGCGCCGCCGACCAGCCCTGCGGCCCATAGGATGACGAACAGCAGAGCCACGATTGCGCGCTTGATCATTGCGGTCCCGAAGCCTCCCATGACTTTGTGGCCACCCTCCGGCAGCTTGCCACCGCACGTCCGAGGTCAACCGCGGCCGCCGGCCGGCGGTTGCACTCCGAAGTCAGGGATCGGCTCTGCCAGCACCTGATCACCCATCATGCCCGAGTGCCGATGGGAGGAATCGTCAAACCCGTCGTGCCGCATCCGCCCTGAGGGTCCCCCCCCGTAGCAACTCCAAGTCTCCCGCGCGACCTGCCGCCGGCCGCCTGGTCGTTCGCCGGTGCCCCGCGGACTACGCACACCCGGCCCCGAGGGTTTCAAGGGTGCGCATGGATCATCGTCGTGCTCACGTCGCGGTGACCGAGTGGAACGGGATGAAGCGCCGGTTCCCACTGGCGTATGCCTGCTCGGCCCGCGGCGGTAGTGGCGCGGGCGGACCAGGGCCCATCCGGCGACGGCGGTCAGAAGCGTGTCCGAAGCGCAAGCCCCAGGCCGCATGCGGCCATGCCGGCACCTAAGGACCAGCGCCCCGCACGGCGTCCGAGTCGGTCCGCCCCCCAAGATCGCTCAGCGCACCAAGACCGCCCGACGGCACCTGGTGTCTTGCAGCGGTCCGACGCACGGAGCGAACTCGGTTGGGATGAATGGCCAGGCCCACTGGCCGCGCAGCGGACCGTTCGCTGCAACCCTGATGTTAGCAGCGCACGCGCCGGACGCGCGCTGGATAGCCGGCCTTGGGAGACGCTTCAGTGCTCGAGGGTTCTGCGGAGCTGCCCAAGATGCTGCACTTCGTGGTCCGCGATGCGTTTCGCGTAGCTGAGGACCGTCGCCTCGCGCCCCAGGGTCGTGCCGGTGAACGTGGCCCGTCGAGCCCAACCGGCCGCATCGAGGCCGACGAGCGTATCGAGGAGCCCGCGTCGCGCACCCGCGAATGCCCGGAGTGATCCGGCGAAACCCAGACTGAGGTAGTCGGTCTTCTTGATCCAACCGCGCGGCGACACATACCGGATCGTGGGATCCTGTTCGGCGATCATCCGTTCGATGCTCCGCCCCCACACCTCGGCACAGGCCCGCAGGTGCGCAACGATGTCTCGCGCCGACCAAGCGTCCGGCGCCGGCGGACGACAAAGGGCCGCCGCGCTGTGCCCGCGTGCAATGCGTGCGATCTGCTCTGGCGTGGCGGCAAGCGCCTTGAGGGTCGCTCGGATCTCAGCCGCTTGGGTCGCATTGGCCTTTGGCAAGAGCACACTCCTCGGGTCCGTGTCGGGTCTCGTCCGCGCTCGGGTTCAGCGGCGGGCAGCGCAAGGGGCGGTCCACCGCAACCCGATGTCAGCCGCGCGCGCGCCGGTAGTGCATCGCGACTGCGCCGTTGCGGAGCGGCGTCGACGAGACGAGATCGAGCCGTCGCGTGCTGGGAAGCCCGCCCTGGTACAGCTTCGGACCGTGACCGGCGATCCTGGGGTGAACGAGGAACACGTACTCGTCGATGAGCTCCAGCCGGTCCAGCTCGGTCGCGAGTTTGCCGCTACCAAGGAGCACTCCGGCAGGAGTCGCCTCCTTGAGCTTCTGGACGCTCGTGCGCAAGTCGCCTAGAAGGTGGTGGCTGTTGGTCCACGGGAAGTCGGTTCGGGTCGACGACACCACGTACTTGGGCTTGGCCTCCAGCTGGACCGCCCACTCGCGCAGCGCCGGCGGGGCATCCACGTCGCCGCGAGCGACCAACGGCCAGTGACTCTCCATCATCTCGTACGTGACGCGGCCCCAGAGCATCGCCCCGCCCTCGTTCATCAACCGAGTGAAGAACGCGTGCGTCTCGTCGTCGGCGATCCCCTCCTGATGGTCGACGCAGCCATCCAGGGTGACGTTGAGGCTGAAGGTCAGAAGTCCCATGCGAGCTGGCTCCGGGTCGGGCGTGGCGCGGGATCGTTGCGGGTCGGCAAGCCCTCGTGCTGTGACGGACTCCGACCGGCCCCCAGCACCTTACCGCACCAGCACCACCCGGCTCGTCCGCACTCGCTCCCCGGCTGCCGCGCGGACCAGGTACAGCCCCGGTGCCGCGCGCGCGCCACGCGAAACACGTCCGTCCCAGCTCCAATCGTGCCGGCCGGCGGGCCGCGCGCCATCAGCCAACACGGCCAGCTCGCGTCCCGCCACGTCGTGCACCGTCACGCGCACCGATCGCTCGGCGGACGGCAGCGCCAATGCGACTCGCACTGGCCCCCGCGCAGGATTCGGCCCGGCGCTCAGCGCGAACGCGACCGGCGCGCCACCCGGCGCATCGAGCGTCGGCGCCACCAACGAATCCACGCACGCCTTGATCTCGTCGAGGTGATACCGCGTGCCGTGCGGCCAGGTGAGTGCGGCGTGGTAGCGCACGATGCCCTGCTTGTTGAGCACGATGTAGTTGTCGTACGTGCCGTACAGCACCTCGAGGTTGCCGCCGGTGGCGGATGCGCCGTTCAGCGCCAGCGGGAACGTGGCCCCGGTCTGCACGCGGAACTGCGCCAGTTGCGCCGGCGTGCCGTTCCAGAGGTCGAGGCCCACCACCTGCACCTCTCCGGGCTTGGTCGCGGCATAGTGGGCGGCGATGTCGTTCTGCACCGACGGACCGTCGGCGAGGCAGAAGGGTCAGCCGTAGCCCAGCATGAACATGACCACGACCTTGCCGGAATGGGTCGTGTTCGTGAGCGTGCCGCCGCCGAGCAGCGACTTCGCGTAGGCCGGCGCGGTGGCACCCAGCGGGAGCTGAGCCTCGGCCGGGTGGGCGACGAAGAGAGCGAACATCAACAAGGCAAGCCAGCGGCGCATGGCGCGATCCCCCAGGGCGGTGGTCCATGCACTACGTGGAGGGGCAGAACTCGTGACCTTGTAATTCTGAACCCAGGGTTCAAATCTGCAAGGTCGACTTTTCGCCTACAGCAGCGTCCCCCGCAGCATCAGGCTGGCGATCGAGAAGTAGATGACGATGCCGGTGACGTCGACGAGCGTGGCCACGAACGGGGCCGAAGCACTGGCGGGGTCGAGGCCGGCGCGCTTCAAGAGGAACGGCAGCATCGAGCCGGCCAGCGTGCCGAAGGTGACCACGCCCATCACGCTGATCGCCACGGTGATCCCAAGCGCGAGTGTGTGCGAACCATAGGTATGGAACATGGCCTCCCACACGAACACGCGCCCCAGGCCGATGGCACCGAGGATCGAACCCATCGAGACGCCCTGCAGGAGCTCGCGGTAGATCACGCGCCACCAGTCGGCGAGTGTGACCTCGCCCAGCGCCATGGCACGGATGACCAGCGTACTGGCCTGAGAGCCCGAGTTGCCGCCCGACGAGATGATGAGCGGGATGAACACGCTCAAGACCACCGCTTTGGCGATCTCGTTCTCGAACTTGCCCATGGCCGTGGCGGTGAGCAGTTCGCCCACGAACAGCACCGCCAGCCACACCACGCGCTTGCTCAGCATGGAACGGAAGCCGACTTCCAGATAAGGCGCCTCGAGCGCTTCGGTACCGCCGATCTTCTGGATATCCTCGGTGGCCTCTTCCTGGATGACGTCGACGATGTCGTCCACGGTCACGATGCCCTGCATGCGGCCCTCGGTATCGACCACGGGGATCGCCTGCAGATCGTGCTCGGCGAACAGCCGTGACAGTTCTTCCTGGTCGGTGTCGCTCTGCGCCACCACCAGCTCGGTGGCCATCACGTCACGCACCGTGCGGTCGCTGGTGGCCGCGAACAGTTCGCGCAGCGACACCACCCCCACCAGCTTCTGGTCGGCATCGATCACGTACACGTAATACACGTTCTCGTGCAGCGCGCGCGCCTGACGGCGCAGGTAGCTGATCGCCTCGTCCACGTTCACGTCGGCGCGCACGCGCTGGTAGCGCGGGTTCATGAGCCCGCCGGCGTCGTCCTCGGCGTAGGCCAGCAGCGCCATCACTTCGCGGCGCGTCTGCTCGTCGAGCAACGCCAGCAGTGCTTCGCGCTCGTCCTCTTCGGACTCCTGCACGAGATCCGCGGCGTCATCGGGCGGCAGCAGCCGCATCCACGAGCGGCGCTGTTCGGCCGGAATGGCGAACACCATCTCGTACTGGTCGCGCGCCGACAGATCGAGGAAGAAGTCCTCGGCCTCGGGT
>JBEBGT010000485.1:0-3283 GCA_040081365.1 Candidatus Eiseniibacteriota bacterium
CGGTGGCGGACATCGATGCGCACGCCGAGCAGTTGGGTTGGCGCGACCTGCGTACCGAGCGCGTCACGCTGCGCGCACGTTACGCCGACGACCGGCTCGAGGCCCGCGAACTCAAGGCGCGCATGCAGAACGTGGAGTCCTCCGCGCAGCTCAGTATCCCGCTCCATCTGGCGCTTGGTGACCTGCCCGCGGTGCCGCAGGACGAGCCGGTGCGCGGCGTGGTCGAGGTGCCCGCGGGTGATCTGCAACTGCTGCCGCTCATCGTGCCGCAGCTGCAATCCGCACGCGGCAGCTTCCAGTTGAGCGCGCAGGTCAGCGGCACGCCGCGTGCACCCAAGCTCGCCGGGAGCGGCCGCATCCGCGATGGGATCGTGCGCCCGATCAACCGCAGCGAGGTCATCGAGGGCCTGGGGGCCGACCTGCACTTCGATCAGAGCCGCATCACGCTGGATACGCTGTGGGCGCGGCAGGGGCGCACCGGACGGCTGTGGTCGCATGGCGTGGTCAACCTGAACGGCGGCCAGTTGCGCAACTACCGCTTCGACCTCGGCATGCGGGACTTCGCGGCGGCCGAGGAGGGGCTGTACGCCGTGTTGTTCGACGGCGAGTTCGTGGTGAGTGACGGGCCGAGCGTGGCGGGCGAGCGGCTGCCGCAGGTGTCGGGGCAGACGCGGCTCAAGAAGGGCGTCATCGAATTCGACTTCGCGAACCAGTCCGAGGTCCAGAAGCGCGCCACCACCACGCAGCCGCTGTACTGGACCTACCGCATCAAGGTCGATGCCACGAACAACCTGCGCTGGCGCACGGGCGACGCCGACATGGAGTTCGACGCCGACCTCGACCTGCAGCAGACGCCCGACTCGCTGCTCATCTACGGCGAGATGCACGCGCTGCGGGGTACGTACTGGTTCCTGAGCCGGCGCTTCAAGATCCTCAATGCCGACCTGACGTTCGACAACCAGAGGAGCGTCGACCCCCTGCTCGACATCGCCGCCGAGACGCGGCTGCCGGCCAACCAGGGCGAGCCGGTCGAGGTCATCACGGCGCAGATCACCGGGCGCTCGAGCCAGCCGGTCGTCACCTTGAGCAGCACGAACCCGGCGAGCAGCCAACAGGACATCCTGGCCGCGCTCACGGTGGGCAATGTGCGCGACAAGAACGGCTTCACCACGGCCTCGGTGTCGAACCCGCTCGACAACTATGTCACCCGGCAGCTCAACGCCCAGCTGTCCGCCAGCTTGTCGGAATTCTTCCGGGGTGCGATCACCGAGTGGGAGTTGCAACGCGACCGGGGCGGTCTTCTGCAGGGCGAAGGGGAGTACGTGTTGGGGGTGGGCTCGCAGGTCACGGACCGGCTCGTGGTGCGCTACCAGCAGCGTCTGCCGGGCCTCAACAACAGCAAGACCGCCAGCTCGGCCCGGCTCGACCTCACCGACCTGTTCGAGCAGAACGTCGAGGCCGAGTACCGCATCAATCGTTTCATCTACTTGACGAGCGGCGTGGCGCGGCGGCGCGGCCTGCCCTCCGGGGCGAGCCAGCAGAACACGGACTACAACGTCAACCTCAAGGCGCGCTGGGAATACTGAGCGGCACGCCGGGCTCGCGGCTGGAACGCCGGCCGCCGCGCCGGTGTAGAGTGTAGTCGCCGCACTTTGCGCGGCGGACCTGGGAAGAAAGGACCTGTCGGATGACGTTTCGCGGGATGAGGCTCCTGGGCACGGGGGCCGTGCTCGTGGCGGCGCTGGCCGTCGCCGGGGTGGCGCACGCCCAGTACTTCGGGCAGAACAAGGTGCAGTACCGCGACCACTCTTGGCACTCCATCAAGTCGGACCACTTCGAGGTCTATTTCGACGCGGGCGCGGACAGCCTGGCGATGCGCACGCTCGATCTGGCCGAGAAGACGCAGGCCGTGTTCTCGGTCGAGTTCGGCCACACGCTCAGCAAACGCATCCCGATCATCCTGTACGCCTCACATCATGAGTTCGCCCAGACGAACATCACGAGCGACTTGATCGACGGCTCGACGGGCGGCTTCACCGAGGCGCTGCGCGACCGCGTCGTGGTGCCGTTCTCGGGCTCGTACGAGGACTTCCGGCACGTGCTCGTGCACGAGTTGGTGCACGCGTTCCAGTTCGACATCTTCTACAACTCGCCCGGCGTGTCGCTGTTGTCGGGGCAGGGGTTGTTCGGGATCCCGCTCTGGTTCGCCGAAGGCATGGCGGAGTACTTCTCGCTCGGCATGGAACCCAACGCCGAGATGTACGTGCGCGACGGCACGCTGTCGGGCTACCTGCCGCCGCTCGAGTACAGTGGCGGCTACCTGGTCTACAAGATGGGCCAGTGTGCGATCGAATACCTGATCCAGCGCCACGGTCAGGAGCGCTTCCGCGACATGCTCAAGAAGACGCGCCAGATGCACAGCTTCGAGCGCGCGTTCCAGCGCACGTACGGCATGTCCGCACAGCGCTTCGACGAGCAGTGGCGCGAGCAGTTGCGCAAGAAGTACTGGCCCACCGTGGCCGAGCTCGACCACCCCGAGAAGTTCGCGCGCCGGCTCACCGACCATCGCCGCGACGAGAGCGTGCTGAACTTCTGGCCGTCGGTGTCGCCCCAGGGTGACCGCATCGCTTACTTCAGCGACCGGCGGCAGTACAACGACGTCTACATCATGTCGGCGTTCGACGGCCGCGTGCTGAGCCGCCCGGTGCGCGCCGAGCGCAACCTGATGTTCGAGGCCATCCCGCTATTGCGTACCTCGATCACCTGGTCGCCAGACGGCAGCAAACTGGCGCTCGTGGCCGGCAGTGGCGGCAAGGACCGGCTCTATGTCGTGCGCTCCGACGACGGCAAGCTGGTGCGCGCGCTCGACGTGCCGGCCGAGGAGCTGTCGTTCCCGGCGTGGTCACCGACCTCGGACTCGATCGTCGTGTCGGGTCTCGCGAACGGCCGCTCCGACCTCTATCTGGTGGACTCGGGCACCGGCGAGGTCGCGCGCCTCACCGATGACGCCTGGGACGAGAAGGAAGCCACGTGGTCGCCCGACGGCAAGTGGCTGGCGTTCGCCTCGGACCGGATGGCACCGGTCGTGCTGAACCCCAGCAAGCGCGCCGACGGCTTCGGTCGCTACGGGCTCTATCGCATGGACCTGACCGCGCGGACCGTGCACTTCATGCTGGATACCTCGGGCGAGGATCACGCTCCCGCCTGGTCGCCCGACGGCCGCCGGCTGGCGTTCATCACCGACCGCAGCGGGGCCCCGAACCTGGCGTTATTCGACCTCGCG
>JBEBGT010000486.1:0-3281 GCA_040081365.1 Candidatus Eiseniibacteriota bacterium
GTGCGGCGTTGGGCAGCCGCCTGCCCGGGGGACCCACCGGGGGAGTCGCACCCGGCAGGCGTGACGTGAACCACGACGGGCGAATGGATCGAATCGTGCGGTTCCCGGCCGCGGGCATGCGGCTCTCGCCGGCCGACACGACGGCGATCCTGCGCGGCCTGACTCCGAACTTCGAAGTGGTGGCGCGAGTGGCGTTGCTCACGGGAGACACGCGCACGCTGGCCGGCCGCCTGCCGGCGTTGTTCGCGGGCCCGCGCGTGCTGCGGTTGCAGTTGCGCTCGCGCCTGGGTGAGCCACTCCGGGTCCGCTACGAGCTCGCGAGCAGCGCGCCTGCGCGACTCGAGGTGTTCGACCTGCTGGGCCGCCGCGTGTCCGGGCGCGATCTGGCCGTCGAGGCCCCGGGCGAGCAGGAGTTGTCGCTCGGCGGACCCGAGTTCCGCAGCGGTGTCTATCTGGTGCGCCTGCGCCAAGGGCCGCAGACGGCCGTCGCCCGCGCAGTGGTCGTCCATTGATCCAGCGCTCCTGCAGTTCGTTCGCGGTACTCGGCGGTGCGTTCGGTCGAATGGCGCCGGCTCGCCAGAACCCGCCTGGCGCCGCCGCGACCACGCGGGTTGCGGTAGTGCTGCTGTTGCGAGTGCACTGAGCGCGACCGCAAGGTTGCGTACGCCTGCGCATCCGGGCGAGTATCGTCGCTCACCGTGCCCCTGTGGGAATGCCCCCGCCGGGAGTCACTCCATGAAGCTCGGGGATATGGACTACGAGAAGCTGCTGCGCCTGTTCCGCGCGCTCAACGAACAGCAGGTGGACTACGTGGTCGTGGGGGCGGTCGCCCTCGGCCTGCATGGCCTCGTGCGTGCCACTCAGGACCTTGACCTGTTCGTGCGGCCAAGCACCGATAATGTGGCCAGGCTGCGGGCGGCACTGGAGGCCGTTTGGCCGGATCCCGCACTTGCGGAGTTCACGGCCGAGGACCTGCTCGGAGAGTTCGCGGTGGTGGGATATGTGCCACCCGAAGGTGACTTGACCATCGACATCATCGCGCGCCTGGGTGAGGTGTTCGGCTACGACGACATCGAGTGGCAGATGCTGGACGCGGGCGGGGTACCGGTGAGGGTGGCGACTCCCGCGATGCTGTACCGGATGAAGCGGGACACCGTCCGGCCGCAGGACGCCGTCGACGCACAGGCCTTGCGCGCCAAGTTCGACTTGGAGCCCTGATGCCGATCAAGCGCTACCGCACGTTCGAAGAGGCGCAACGCGCGCAGCAGCTCCCGAGCGGCGACCCGCGGATTCCCGATCGCCTGCGTCAGGTGCTCACGCTGTGGGCGCGGCTTCGTCCCGTCACGCGGCCACCCGGCCTGCATCGCTTCCGCTCGGCCGAAGACTGGAGCGCCTGGAGGGCAACGGTTCAGGTTCAACGGCCGGGCCCGGGCGACGCCTGATGCCGGTGATCAAGTACCCGAGTGTCGCGGATCAGCCCCCGCAGCGCTGGCACGCGCCCGGCGACCCCGCCAACCTGGAGCGCGTCGAACAGCTCATGGCGCTGGCCGCTTGGCTCTGCCCGCGTGCGCGCCCGCGGGGTGTGTTCCGATTCCGCACGATCGAAGAAGCCCAGGCGTGGCGCGAAGCGTGGCCCATGCCATCGCGCGCTGCGCGCGGCGGCGACTGACGCCGCGGCCCCGCCCGGAAACCGGGCGGGGCCGCAACGAACGACCGTTCTGCAGGATGCGTCAGTGCACGAGCACCAGCTTGCGCACCGACTTGGTGTCGGAGGTGCGCAGCCGATAGAGGTACGTGCCGCTCGGCAGCAGCTTGCCGGCGCGGTCCGTGCCCGCCCAGCTGATCGCGTGTTCGCCCGCGGCGTAGCGGCCCTCGGCCAGGCGCGAGACTTCGCGTCCGGCAAGGTCGTACACCACGAGTTCCACGTCATCAGCCTGGGGCAGCGAGAACGCGATGCGGGTGGAGCCGAGCGCCGGGTTCGGGCGCGCCGGCGCCAGTTCGACGCGCGCCGGCAGGGCTTCAGCTTCGCCGCTCATGACATCGCTCGCCATCGGCATCGGCGCGGTGAGCGCGGTCATGAAGAACGGCCGCATCATCTCGTTGTCCTCGTGATCCACGATGTGGCAGTGCCACACGTAGCCGGGACCGCCGGGGTAGCCGAACTTGTCCTTGGCCACGGTCATGTTGGCCGTCGGGTCGAACGGGAACAGGTTCATGCCGGGCTTGACGCCCAGCCGGCCGGCCAGGCGATTGGCCGCCTGCGGAGCCGCGCGCACCAGCACGCGCGTCACCTCGCCGACGTTCATGCGGAACGTGTCCTTCCACCCGGTCTCGTTGGCGTCCGGCGCGATCACCGGGCCCAGCAGGTACGGCGTCACGTCCGGGTTGCCGCCCAGCTTGTTGCCAGTGGCCGGGCTCGGCACGTCATACGGGAACGGCGCACCCATGCCCGCCATGGGCATGCCGTACACGGCCATGTAAGCGTCCACGTCGAACGCCTGCCGGTCCAGGATCTGGTACTGCAGCAGGTGCAGGTGGATCGGATGCGTGTCGGCGGTGAGGTTGATGATCTCCCACACCTCGGTGGTGCCGACGGCCATGTTCTCGGTCGGCATCATGTCCCACATGGTGTTGTTCACGAACATCTCGAGCGGGCCGCCGGGCCCCATGTTCTCGTTCAACGTGAGGGCGCGCGTGGCCACCGGGTTCGTGGGCCGCTCGATCGGGCGGCGCAGCAAGCGTGTGGTGGCCGGGTTCAACGAGAAATCACGACGGCCCGTGGGCGCACCGACGCGGAACTGCATGATCTGCCCCGTCGTGTTCGGATCCGCCGGGTCACCGTCGGGGAACGGCGCGTTGCCGTCGTTGACGAGCGTGAACGTGCGGCCCGCGAGTCCCGAGAAGTCCACGATGATGTCCATGCGCTCACCGGGAGCGATGGTCATCGGCAGTGGCGCGACCGCGGCCGGGTCGTTGAGCGCGACGGGAGCCTCGAGCAGGCCGCCGTCCGAACCAATCTGCCAGAACACCGGCCCAGGTGCGCCCGTCGTCGCATCGACGGCACGCAGGCCGTAGAAGCGCGCGTTCGAGCCATCGAGGAAGCGGAAGCGGTAGCGGCGCGGCTCGACCTGCAGGTACGGCCACGTCTTGCCGTTCACCATGATGACGTCGCCGAAGAACTCCGGTCCCCAGATCGGGTGCACGTCGGGGTTCGTGGGCTCGACGGGCCAATAGAGCTGGCCGTTCGTGTCGAACATGCGATCCTGGATCACGACCTCGCG
>JBEBGT010000487.1:0-3280 GCA_040081365.1 Candidatus Eiseniibacteriota bacterium
TCATGTGCCACCCCGCAGGGCTCGCCATCGGCGCGAAGACCATCACCTTCAGCACGGCGGGCTGGGTGCCGGGCATTCGCAAGTACCGCGCTGATCGACTGCCGTACCGGCTCGCCTTCTCGGTGACCTCGGCCATCCCCGCCAAGCGCGCGCAGGTGCTGCCGGTGGAGAAGACCTGGTCACTGGCGACGCTGGTGGAAGAGATCAAGGCGTACGTGATGATCAGCGGCTTCAACGTCGGCCGCGAAGACGCCGAGGCGCTGCGTGACACGTTCGTGCGCGTGGTGCAGAACATCCACGACAAGTACCCGAACCTGGCCATCTGCTATGTGTCGAGCCGCATCTACGGTGGCTACGCCGCACAGGGCGGGCTGAATCCCGAACCGCAGGCGTACGAATCGGGCTTCGCGGTGAAGTGGCTGATCGAGCAGCAGATCGCGGGCGACCCGGCGCTCAACTTCGATCCGGCGCTGGGGCCGGTGCGCGCCCCGCTGCTGCTGCTGTGGGGCCCCTACCTGTGGGCGAATGGCACACTGCCGCGCTCGGACGGACTGGTGTGGACGAGCAACGACCTCGAGACCGACCGCGTGCACCCGAGCCCGGCGGGCGAGCAACAGGTGGCGCGGCTCCTGTCGCAGTTCTTCGCGACCGACACCACCGCGGCCTCGTGGTGGCGCGCGCAGCCGGGCACGATGCTGCGCTGGCTCGATGCCACCGACGACGCCACGGTGGCGCTGGCCACCCCGGGCACGAACCTGGGCGCCGATTCCCTGCTGAGCGCGGCCGCGGGTGCGGCAGCCCAGAACAGCTACCTGCGCTTCGACGGCACGGCGCTCGGCGAGCCGGTGTTGTACGCCAAGCTGAGCCTGCGCGTGTTCGGCAACGGCGGCGGTTCGGCGCGACTGGTGAGCGACGTGACCTGGGACGAGTCCAGCCTCACGTGGGCTACGGCCCCGGCGATCGGGACCACGGTGGCCAGCGTGCCGCAGGCGTCGCGCGACGGCAGTTGGGGCGCCGACGTGACCTCGGCGTGGGCGGCGGACGCCGACCACGTGCTGAGCTTCGCGCTGACCACACCCGCGATCGGGCCCATGACGTTCCACAGCCGCGAGGGCAACGACCCGCCGCGGCTGGTGTTCGTGGTGTCGGTGCCGGTGACGGACGTGCCGCCGGGCACCCCGCGCGCGGCCGCACTGTTCGCCGCGCCCAACCCCACGCGCGCGGGCACGCGCGTGGCATTCACGCTGCCGGTGCGCTCGCGCGCCTCAGTCGCGGTGTACGCGCTCGATGGCCGGCGCGTGGCCACACTGCGCGACGGCATGCTGGAAGCGGGCGAGCACACGCTGCAGTGGGACGGCCGCGACGGCGAGGGCCGCAAGGTGGCGCCGGGCGTGTACCTGCTGCGACTCGTGACACCGTCCGGCGCGAGCGTGGCACGGGTGGCGGCGCTGAGATGAGACAGCGGCTTCTGGGTTCTCGTGCGCCTTACATCACATCGATCGGATCGACGTCCGCGATCACACGCACACGCCGCCGGCCAGGTTGGTCGGCCCACACCAGGACCTCGGCGGCGATCTCGCGCAGGCGCTTGCCGTTGGTGCTCTTCAAGAGCACGTGCCAGCGATGCCGGCCGCGCAGGCGTGCCAGTGCCTGCGGCGCGGGACCGAGCACGGTGATGTCGTCGTCGCCGGCGCGTTCGCGCGCGCGCGTGGCGATCTCGCCCGCCACGCCCTCGACCTCGCCGGGCTCGGGGCCGTCGATGAGCAACGTGACGAGGCGTGTGAACGGCGGGTAGAGCGCGTCGCGGCGCTCGTCCAACTCGAGTTTGCGGAACGCGCGCTCGCCCTCGTGCCCGTTGGCGGCCGCCACCGCGGTGATCGCGGGGTGTTCCGGCGTGCACGTTTGCACCAGCACCTCGCCCGCCGCCTTGCCACGGCCGGCGCGGCCCGAGACCTGCGTGAGCAGCTGGAACGTGCGTTCGGCGGCGCGGAAGTCGGGCAGGTGCAGCGCCACGTCGGCATCGAGCACGCCCACGAGCGTGACACGCGGGAAGTCGAGCCCCTTGGCGATCATCTGCGTGCCCAACAGCAGATCGGCCTCGCCGCGCGCGAACTTGGCCAACGTCTCGCCGGGGCCGTCCTTCGCACGAGCCACATCGAGGTCGAGCCGCAGTACACGCGCCGCCGGGAACACGCTCGCCAGCTCGCGCTCGGCGCGCTGCGTGCCCGCACCGGCGTAACGCAGGAGCGGCTGATGGCACTTGGGACACACGTCGGGCGCGAGTTCCTGATGATCGCAGTAGTGGCAGCGCAGGGTCTTGTGCAGCAGCTCAGGGGCCTGAGTGTCGGCGCGTGCAGGCGCACGCTGCGCGCTGGCGCCGAAGTCCAGGGCCGCGCTCTTGCCCACCGCCGGCGTGCGCTTGGTCGCGCCGCTCGTGCTCGCGCCCTGCGTGGGTCCCATGTGCAGCGTGAGTGAGATATCGCAGCTGGGGCATTCGGGCGTGTAGCCGCAGCCGCGGCACTGGATGTGGTGCGAATGCCCGCGCCGGTTGAGCCACAACAGGATCTGCTCCTTGCGCTCGAGCCGTTCGGCGATGGCCGCGCGCAACGGCGTGGACAACAGCCCGGGCCCGCTGCCCTCGCGCCGCAGGTCGACCACGCGCACCACCGGCATGGGGCGCTTGTCGACGCGCGTGGGCAGCAGCAGGCGCTTGTACTTGCCGCGCGCGGCATTCGCGAGCGTTTCCAGCGTGGGCGTGGCCGAGCCCAGCACCACGGGAATGCCCAGCATCTGCGCGCGACGCACCGCCACGTCGCGGCCGTGATAGCGCAGCTGCTCACTCTGCTTGTAGGCCGGCTCGTGCTCTTCGTCGACGACGATGAGCTTCAGGTCCGGCAGCGGCGCGAACACCGCGCTGCGGGCGCCCACGATGACATCGATGGCGCCGCGCCGCGCCATCTCCCAGTTGCGTCGGCGCGTGCCGGTGGGCAGATAGCTGTGCAACGCGGCCACGCGTCCGCCGAAGCGCTTGCTGAACACGCTCACCACCTGCGAGGCGAGGGCCACCTCGGGCACCAGGATGAGCGCTTGCCCGCCAGCCTCACGCGCCGCGCGTGCCGCGCGCATGTACACCTCGGTCTTGCCGCTGGCGGTGACGCCGTGCAACAGGAACGGCTGGAAGCCGCCTTCACCCACCGCGGCATCCACCGCGGCCACGGCATCACGCTGCGCGTGCGTGAGTGTGACGCGTTCGGGGATCGGCATGCGCAGCACGCGGTCT
>JBEBGT010000488.1:0-3278 GCA_040081365.1 Candidatus Eiseniibacteriota bacterium
CGTCGGCGTCGGCGCCGTGCTCGCGCGCGCGCTGGCCGTGGGCATCGAACGGGCTGCCGAACCGGTGGCCTGAGGGGCAGGAGTTCGAGTTCCACGCGACTTCAAGTGTTACTTGAACCCCGGAATCCTTGACCCCTATGGGGGCGTTCGATAGTCTGCGCCCCCTGACTTCCAACCCCTCGAGGTGATTCGTGTCGAGCACGACTGGTCGCATCCTGTCCGGGATGCGGCCCACCGGCCGTCTGCATCTGGGTAACTACGTGGGCGCCCTGGAGAACTGGGTGCGCCTCCAGGATGCCGGCTGGATCAACTTCCACATGGTCGCCGACTGGCACATGCTCACCACGGGCCACGAGGACACCTCGCGCCTGCAACAGCACACCTGGGACATGGTGCTGGACTGGCTGGGCGCGGGTCTCGATCCGGCGAAGAGCGTGATCTTCGTCCAGTCGGCGGTGAAGGAACACGCCGAGCTGCACCTGCTGCTCTCCATGCTGGTGTCCAAGGCCCGGCTCGAGCGCATCCCGACACTCAAGGAGCAGATCCAGGACCTGGGGCTCGATGAGCAGACCATCTCGTACGGCCATCTGGGCTACTCCGTGTTGCAGGCCGGCGACATCCTGCTGTACCGCGCCACGCACGTGCCGGTGGGGCAGGACCAGGTGCCGCACGTCGAGCTGACGCGCGAGCTGGCGCGGCGCTTCAACCACGCCTATTGCCAGGACCGCGCGCCGGTGTTCACCGAGCCCGAGGCTCAGCTCACCAGCTTCGCGCGCCTGCGCGGGCTCGACGGCAACCGCATGTCGAAGAGCCTGGGCAACACCATCCTGCTCGCCGAGGAACCGGCCGACGCCGAGAAGAAGGTGATGCAGGCCTACACCGACCCCAAGAAGCTCCGCAAGGACGATCCGGGCCGCCCCGAGGCCGACGAGAAAGATGGCCACCCGGGCTGCGTGGTGTGGGAGTATCACCGCAAGTTCAACCCCACCGAGGCGGAAACCATCGCCACGCAGTGCCGCGCCGGCCAGCTCGGCTGCGTGGCCGACAAGAAGCGGCTCGCCGCGGTCATGAGCGAGGCGCTCGGGCCGATCCGCGAGCGGCGCGCCAAGTGGGAGAACGACCCCGATGCGGTGCGCGACGTGCTGCGCGACGGTACGCGCAAGGCGCGCGAGACGGCCCGCCAGACCATGGACCTGGTGCGGAGCGCGATGGGTGTGAAGTCCATCGTGGAGCCCGAATGAACGACGAGCACGACATCCTGCCGCTCCCGAGCGAGCCGGTGTTCGATGCGGCGCCGGATGCCGTGTCCGATGCGGCCGCACCCCCCGCGACGGTGAGCTCGACGGAACGTACCGCCGACGTCACCGTGGAGAGCCCCGCCGCGCGCGAGCGCGACGGCGGTCCCGTCGTGCGCCCGGCGCGGCCTGGCGTGACGTTCAAGCTGCCGCGCTTCGAGGGCCCGCTCGACCTGCTGCTGCACCTCATCAAGCGTGACGAAGTCGACATCCACGACATCCCGATCGCGCACATCACCAAGCAGTACCTCGATTACATCGAGCTCATGCGTATGCTCGACCTCGACGTGGCCGGCGACTTCCTGGTCATGGCCGCGACGCTCATGCGCATCAAGGCCAAGATGCTGCTGCCGCTGCCGGCCTCGAACGTCGAGGAGGAGGAGGGTGACCCGCGCGAGGAGCTCGTCCAGCGCCTGCTCGAGTACCGCCTCTACAAGGAGGCGGCCGAGAACATGCAGGGCCGCGAAGCCGAGCGCCGCACGTGGCACGAGCGCGGCATGGTGCCCGGCGAGGACGATGCCGGTCCGCTGCCGCTCGCGCCCGCCACACTGTTCGACCTCATCGCGGCGCTGCAGCGCGTCATGGCGCGCAAGCCGGAGCGGGTCGTGTACTCGGTCCAGACCGAGGGCTACGACATCGAGGACAAGATGTCGCTCATCGCCCGCGAGGTGGCCGAGATCGGCGAGATGCGCTTCTCGCTGATCATGTCGCGTGCCCGCGCGCGCATGGAGATCATCGTCTCATTCATGGCCCTGCTCGAGCTCATCAAGCTCGGCAAGGTGATCGTGATCCAGGATGCCAACTTCGACGACATCCTGATCCTGCCCCGACTGACGGATGAAAGGACCCCCGATGCCTCCGCAGAACCTGCGCTCGGCGGTTGAAGCCCTGCTGTTCTCGTCGGACCAGCCGCTGCCGCTGGCCCTGCTCGCCGATGCCCTGGACTCCGACAGCGAAGCCGTGACCGGTGCGCTCGAAGCACTCGGCAGTGAATACCGCGCGCGCCAGGCGGGGATCGAACTGCGTGAGATGGCGGGTGGCTGGATCGTGACCTCGACCAGTGACCAGCACGAGTGGGTGACGCGCATGCTGCGCGGCAAGCGCAGGATGCGGCTATCGCGCGCCGCACTCGAGACGCTCGCGATCATCGCCTACAAGCAGCCGGTCACGAAGAGCGAGGTCGAGGCCATCCGTGGCGTCGACTCGAGCGGCACGCTGGCCACACTGCTCGAGCGTTCGCTGGTGACCATCAAGGGTCGCTCCACCGTGGTCGGCCGGCCGCTGCTGTACGGCTCCACGCCGGAGTTCCTCAACTACTTCGGTCTGCGTGACTTGAACGAACTGCCGCGCCCCGAGGAGCTGCGTGCGCTGGTGGCGGCCCGCGAGCCCGAGCAGATGGAGATGCTCGAACTCGATGGCGACGGCATGCCGCTGGCGATCGCCGCCGCGGCCAGCGCGTTGGCCGCGGCCGAGGGTGGCGAGTCCGCCGGCGAGCTGGTCTCCCCGAGCGAGACCGAACTCGAGGACGAGGCCGCGATCGTGTCCGAGGCCGATGCCGCGCTGCTCGCCGGCTCCGTCTCCGAGGACGACGCCGACGCCGACGCTGACGCCGACGAGGACGAGTTCGAGGACGACGACGACGATGCCGACGAGTTCGACGACGACGAAGAGGACGACGAAGAGGACGACGAAGAGGACGACGAGGAAGAGGACGACGAGGAAGAGGACGACGACGAAGACGAAGACGGTGTGATCGACGACCTCGACGACGACACCGAGGAGATCGAGGACGACGAGGAGCCCATGCTCGACGAAGCGGGTGTCGAGGAGGATGCGCTCCTGGTCTCGGGCGACACGGAAGCGGCCTCGGATTCCGACGACGACTCGGACGACGACGAAGACGAGTACGACGACGACGACGAGTTCGAGGACGAGGAAGACGACGACGAGGACGGGGATGACGATGACGATCAGCCCTCGGCC
>JBEBGT010000489.1:0-3270 GCA_040081365.1 Candidatus Eiseniibacteriota bacterium
CCCCTCCTGCGGCCACCGTGGCGCCCTCGTCGGCGGCCACCTGGATGTAGCCGCTCACGCGCTCGAGCTGCTTCGCGTTCACGAGCGGCCCCATCTCGGTCGCCGGCTCGAGCCCGCTGCCCAGGCGCAGTGCCTGCGCGCGCTGCACCACGAGCTTCGCGAGTTCGTCATGCACGCGCTCGTGCACGATCACGCGGCTGGTGGCCGTGCAGCGCTGGCCCGTCGTGCCGAACGCGCCCCATGCCACCGCGCTCGCCGCCAGCGCGAGGTCGGCGTCGTCCATCACGATCACGCCGTTCTTGCCACCCATCTCGAGCGACACCCGCTTGCCGGTGCGCGCGCATTCCGTGGCGATCTGCTGGCCCACGGCGTTGCTGCCGGTGAACGACACCACGTCGATGCCCGGGTGCTGCACCATCGGCCAGCCGACGTTGTTGCCGTTGCCGTGCACCACGTTGAACACGCCCGCGGGCAGCCCGACCTCCTCGAACAGCTGGGCGAGGTGCCAGCCCATCTCGGGCGTCTCTTCCGAGGGCTTGAACACCACGGTGTTGCCCGCGACCAGCGCGGGGAAGATCTTCCAGGTCGGCACCGCGAACGGGAAGTTCCAGGCCGTGATCACGCCCACGACGCCGATCGGCACGCGCACGCTCATGGCCCACTTGTCGGGCATCTCGCTCGGCGTGGTCACGCCGTACATGCGGCGGCCCTCGCCCGCCGCCAGATAGGCCATGTCGACGCCTTCCTGCACGTCGCCGCGCGTCTCGAGGAGGATCTTGCCCATCTCACGCGTCGCGGCGCGTGCCAGCGCTTCCTTCTTGCTGGCGATGAGCGCGGCCAGCCGATAGAGCAGTTCGCCACGCTTGGGCGCCGGCGTGAGCTGCCAGCCGCGCAGGGCGGCGCGGGCGGCCTCGGCGGCGGCCGCCACATCCTCGGCGCCGGAGTCCGGGAATTCGCCCAGCCGTTCGCCGGTGGCCGGATCGATGTTCGTGAACGTGGCACCCGAGCGGGCGTCCAGCCAGCGTCCGCCGATATAGTTCTGGAAGGTCAGCGACATGCCGCTCCTGCGCCCCGGATGCGCGAGCTCCGCGCGAGGTTCGCGCAGGCCACCGATGGGATCGCACACACCCGGATGGGAAAAGGACGAAGTAGACTAGACGGGCATTTCAGGAGGCGCAAGCGCACGGGGAATGCGCGGGGAACGGCCGGGGCAGCCCTGCGGAAGTGCGGTCAGACCCCGCGGCCTTCGCGGATGCGGCGCACGATCTCGCTGCTCGACAGCCCCTCGCGCAGGGCGATCGTCGTCACGAGCCCGCCCTTGGCCTCCACGACCTCGCGACCCACGATGTCGGCCACCGCGTAGTCGGCGCCCTTCACCAGCACGTCGGGCTGCACGGCCTCGATCAGGCGCAGCGGCGTATCCTCGTCGAACAGGATCACCAGGTCCACGCACGACAATGCGCGGATGATCGTGGCGCGGTCGTCCTGCCCCACGATCGGGCGCGACGGGCCCTTCAGCCGGCGCACCGAGGCATCGGTGTTCATGCCCACGACCAGCCGGTCCCCGAGCGCGTGCGCCTCCTCGAGGTACTCCACGTGCCCGCGGTGCAACAGGTCGTAGACGCCGTTCGTGAACACGATCTTCGCGTTCACCGCCCGCCAGAGCCGCAGCTTGGCCGACGCCTCGGCCGGTAGCTCGAACGGCGCGTTCACGCCAGCGAACCGGCGAGCGACGCGTGCAACTGCGCGGGCGAGCACGTGGCCGTGCCGACCTCGCGGATGACCACGCCCGCGGCGTGGTTCGCCAGGTAGCACGCCTCGGGGTAGTCGGCACCCGCGGCCAGCGCGACCGCGACCACGCTCACCACCGTGTCGCCGGCGCCCGTGACGTCGAACACCTCGCGCGCCACCGTGGGCAGGTGCGTGTAGCGGCCCGACTTCTCGAACAGGCTCATGCCGTCGGCGCCGCGCGTCACCAACGCGCACTCGGCGTCGAGCCGCTTCTGCAGGCCCCAGCCCACGCTCATGAGGCTGGCGTCGTCGGTGATGCGCTGCCCCATCATGTAGCCGGCCTCGAGCTGGTTCGGCGTGAGGATGCTCACGCCGCGGTACGAGTCGAGGTGGCTCTCCTTGGGATCCACGCTGATCGGGATCTTGCGCGCACGGGCCAGTCCGATGGCGGCCTCGAGCACCGGCTTCGTGATGACACCCTTGCCGTAGTCGCTCACGATCATGCCGTCACACTGCGGGATCTCGCGCTCGAGCGTGGCGAGCAGCGCACTGAGCGCGGGCCCCGTGACATCCGCACGCGACTCCCAGTCGGCGCGCACCACCTGCTGCGAGTGCGCGATGATGCGCGTCTTCATGGTGGTGGGCCGCGCGGCGTCGCGCACGATGGTGCGCGTGGCCACGCCGCGCGCGGCGAATGCGTCGAACAGTTGCTGCGCGCGGCCGTCCTCGCCCACCAACCCCACCAGCACGGGCTCGGCGCCGAGAGCGGCCAGGTTCGCCGCCACATTGCCGGCGCCGCCCAGCGAGCTGGTCTCCTTGCTGATCTCGACCACGGGCACGGGAGCCTCGGGCGAGATGCGCTCGCAGCGGCCCCACAGGTAGTGATCCAGCATGAGGTCGCCGAGCACGAGCAGCCGGCGGCCGGCGAAGCGGCCCACGAGGGCCTGCAGATGGTCGAGCGCGAACACCGTGGCGGACATGCGGCGCAGGTTAGGGGGCCGTCGCGTGAGGGTCAAAGCCCCGGCGCGGCCGCGCACGGCCGTGCTCCCGCCGCGCCGGTCGATGCGCGGCGCTCCGTGCGTGCGGCCGCGTGCGCGCTCCTCTAATGTCCCCCGGATGGCCGCACCTCCCGAAGTGACGATCCGGCGCTACCAGCCGGCGGACCGCGACACGCTCGCCGCACTGCTCGCCGCGCCGCTCGTGTGCGAGCAGTACGACATGTTCGCGGGCGCCGATGGGGTCGAGCGCATGCTCGGCGATCCGTACACGCCCGCGCACAGCGTGCAGTTGGCCTTCGTGGGCGGCGAGCCGGCGGGTTTCGCCTATGCCGTGGTGCTGCCGGGCCCACCCGCGCGCTGGGCCGTGCTGCGCGGCGCGGTGCTACCGGAGTTCCGCCGGCGCGGCCTCGGCCGCGAGCTCCATGCGCGCGTGCTGGCGGCCGTGCGCCAGGACGGCGCGCTCGCCGAGCACGTGATCTCGGCGTGGCGGCCCGAGCCCGGCGCCGAAGCCCTCACCACCGCGCTCGGGTACGTGGGCGAG
>JBEBGT010000490.1:0-3268 GCA_040081365.1 Candidatus Eiseniibacteriota bacterium
ACCCCTGGCCCGGTCCACGGGGCAGCCCCGCCTGGACGGTCGCGCTCGCACCGTTCGTTGACACCCCCTCGGGTGGCCCGTAGACTCCCGCCCTCATTTTGTTCTGTACTCGCCGGGGGGGCGTTCCGCCTTCCCGGCGGTCGACCGTATGGGGGAGCTCATGACCCGCTCGGACCAGGGCAAACTACTCGGCGTGCTGGCCGTCACGGCATTGTCCCTGTGGTGCCTGTTTCCGTCCTATCAGTTCTATTCGATGACGCCTGCCCAGCGTGAGGCCACGGAGCCGGCCAAGCTGGCCAAGCTCCGCAAGTCGGCCATCCACCTGGGTCTCGATCTTCAAGGCGGTCTCCAGCTTCTGCTCGAGGTCGACACGAAGGGCCTGAAGCCGGCCGAGGCGCGTGACGCCGTCGAGCGGGCGCGCGAGATCATCAACAATCGTATCGACCAGTTCGGCGTCGCCGAGCCGCTCATCCAGATCGAAGGCGAGGATCGCATCGCGGTCCAGTTGCCGGGCCTCACGGATCGCGGCCGCGCCATCGAACTCATCGGCAAGACGGCGTTGCTCGAGTTCAAGCTCGTGCGCACGCCCGACGAGCAGCGCGTGCTGTTCCAGCGCCTCGACAGCTGGCTCGCGTCGCGCGGCGTCAGCGCCGGCGATTCGACGCTCAAGGGCGCCCCGCTCACGGGCCTCATGATCGACAACGGCTACTTCCGCAACGAGGACGTGGCCAACGCGCAGAAACTGCTCGCCACGCCGGGCATCGACTCGCTCATCCCGGCGGATTCGGAACTGCTGTGGGGCACCGAGAGCGACGCGCGCGTCGGCATGGCCGGCCGCCAGCTCTACGTGCTCAAGAAGGTCACCGAGATGACCGGCGGTTCCGTGGCCAGCGCCGAAGCGGCCGTGGGCCTGGACCAGACGAACCCGGGCGCCTGGGGCGTGAGCATGAAGATGACGCCCAAGGGCCGTGCGGACTTCGCGCGCGTCACCGGCAACAACGTGGGCCGCCAGCTCGCCATCGTGCTGGACGGCGTGGTGCAGACGGCGCCGAACATCAACGACCGCATCCCGTCGGGCGACGCCTCGATCACGGGCGGCTCGTTCGTGAACGACGTCCAGGCCGCCAAGGACATCGCCATCGTGCTGCGCGCCGGCGCCCTGCCGCGTGCGGTCAAGATCCTCGAGGAGCGCACGGTCGGGCCGTCGCTCGGCTCGGACTCGATCCAGGAAGGCATCACCGCCGGCCTGATCGGCACGGGTATGGTCGTGGCGTTCATGGCCATCTACTACCAGCTCTCGGGCCTGATCGCGATCGCCGCACTGGCGTTGAACCTGCTCTACCTGATCGCGGCGATGGCCTACTTCGGTGCCACGCTCACGCTGCCCGGCATCGCCGGCATCGTGCTCACGGTGGGCATGGCGGTCGACACCAACGTGCTCATCTTCGAGCGCATCCGCGAGGAACTGCGGCATGGCCGCAGCATCCACGAGTCCGTGCGCCTGGGCTACGACCGCGCGTTCCGCACCATCTTCGACGCGCATTCGACGACGCTGATCTCCGCGCTGTTCCTGTTCCAGTTCGGCACCGGCCCGATCAAGGGCTTCGCGGTCACGCTCAGCATCGGCCTGCTCGCGAACCTGTTCACAGCCGTGCTGTTCACGCGGATGATCTACGACTACTGGCTCGGCCGCGGCAAGGTCGAGCGCATCAGCATCTGAGAGCGAGGACGATCCCATGTTGCAGCTCCTGGTCGGGACCGACATCCCGTTCATGAAATTCCGCCGGATGGCCTACGTGTTCTCGGGCCTCCTGCTGCTGATCACGCTGGGCTGGTTCTTCACGAAGGGCCCCAAGTACAGCGTCGACTTCACGGGTGGCACGTTGCTGCAGGTGCGCACCAGCCAGCCGATGCACGCCGACCAGCTGCGCTCGGCCCTCGAGGCCGCCGGCCTCGCCGCCGAGATCCAGCAGATGACGGGCGAGTCCGAGAACGAGTACATGATCCGTTTCCGCACCGACGGCGACCCTGTCGCCCTGGTGCAGGACGCCGTCGCCAAGGGCCTCCCGGGCGTGACCCTGGAGCTCCGCCGCAACGAGACGGTGGGTCCGAAGGTCGGCAGCGACCTGCGTCAGAAGGCCCTCATGGCCATCCTGACCAGCCTCGGGGCCATCCTGCTGTACGTCGGCATCCGCTACGAGTTCAAGTTCGCTCTTGGCGGCGTGCTGGCGCTGTTTCACGATGTCGTCATCACGGTCGGGGCCCTCATGTTCACCGGGCGCGAGATCTCCCTCACCGTGGTCGCGGCCCTGCTCACCATCGCCGGCTACTCGATCAACGACACCATCGTGGTGTTCGACCGCATCCGTGAACGTGCGAAGGCGCTCCGCAAGGAGAAGCACTCGCGGGTCATGGATCTGGCGGTCAACGAGACGCTGTCCCGTACGGTGATCACGGCTTTCACGGTGTTCCTCGCGGCGCTCGCCCTGTTCATCTGGGGTGGTGACGTGCTTCGCGACTTCTCGTTCGCGATGATCGTCGGTGTCGTGTTCGGAACCTACTCGTCGGTGTACGTGGCCAGTGCCATCGCACTCGACATCTGGATCTCGCTCGACCGCCAGAAGGGCATCGCGGCCGAGTAAGGAGAACTCATGCAGCGCTCTGTCTTCGGTCGCGCCGCCCGGTCGGCCGGCCTGCTGTTGATCGCCGCTTCGTTGCTCACGAGCTGTTCCGAGAAGGTCGACCCCGTTGGTCCCGACAATCTGGCTTCGGACGGCCGAGCGATCCTGCTGGGCACGCAGAACACCAACTCGGTGAGCTACACGTTCGTGGATCCGGGCACTCCGCAGGACCTCACGGACGACGTCCTCACCGCCTCGGATCACTTCGGCTTCGCCGGCGACTCCACGAACGCGATCCTGCAGATCATCGACCAGTCGAACGCCAGCCTGTTCCGGCCCTACCGCCGCGAGGGCGCGAACTCGTTCCAGCGCATCTACGACTTCGACGTCCCGGCCTACGACCGCGACCTGGGCACGCACATCGACCGCTTCCTGCTCAACGATCCCGGTGTGGTGGGCGCGTCGGAGTACATGGCGACCGGCCTGATCGGCGGCAAGTCCACGGCCAACTCGCCGACCAGCGCCAAGGTCAAACCGTGGGGCCGTCCGGACGAGCTGCTCGCCATCCAGGTGAACCGCGTGCAGCGCGACTCGGTCATGCTGTTGTCGTTCACGCCCGACCCGCGCGCGGCGGCCTAGTTCGTGGA
>JBEBGT010000491.1:0-3255 GCA_040081365.1 Candidatus Eiseniibacteriota bacterium
GCGATGCCCTTCACGCCGAACGCCAGCGCGCCATTGACGGCCAGTGCCAGCCCGCGCGCCTTGAACGACTGCGTGGGGTTCGGGCTCTCCTCCTTCATCCACAGCTCCGCCACTCCCAGCGCCTCGGCGGCACGCGGCAGCGGCAGCAACGGCGTGCCGCCCTCGCCCAGGCGCACCACGCCGAAGTTCGCGGCGAACGGCAGGATGGCGCGGTAGCGCCACAGGTCGGTGCCGAAGCGGCCCAGCGAGTCGCGCGGCACCTCGCGCCGGATGCGCGCCAGGTCGTAGCGTGCGACCAAGGGCCGGCCGCATGCGGGGCACACGCTGCGCGGAGCGCTCAGGTCACAGGTGGCGTGGCAGTCGAAGCATTCGAGATGCGTGAGCGCGGGCTGGAACGGTGACGCCACTCGGCCCCCCTCGCGCGACGTGCGGTCGCGGAAGCGGGCCGAAGGACATCAGTAGCCCTCGGAGTGCCCCGCCGCGATCTCGTCGCGCAGCTTGCAGTACGACGCGAAGCGCCGCTCGCCCACCTCACCGCGGGCGAGGGCGGCGCGCATCGCGCAGCCCGGTTCGCGGTCGTGGCGGCAGTCGCCGAACCGGCAGCCCCCGATGTGGGGTGCCAACTCCGGGTAATACTGCACCAGCTCGGCGGCGTCCACCCCCCAGAGCGCGAACGCGCGCACGCCGGGCGTGTCGATGACCTCGAGTCCGGGTTCCGGGCGATACAGGATCGCGGCGGTGGTGGTGTGGCGGCCCTTGCCGGTGACCTCGTTGACGTCGCCCTCGGTGATGTCCTCGTGCGGCAGCAGGCGGTTCAACAACGTGCTCTTGCCCACCCCCGAATGCCCCACGAACATGCTGCGCCCGCGCGCACCGCGCTCGCGCACCGCCTCGACGCCCACGCCCGTGTGCGCGCACATGGCGAAGCCGTCGACCCCCGCGCGTGCGTACTCCGCCAGGATGTCCGCGGCCTCGCCGTGCGTGTCGAGGTCGGTCTTGTTGAGCGCGATGAAGGCCGGGATGCCGGCGCGCTCGCACTGCACGAGCACGCGGTCCACGAAGCCGTGGCGGAACTCGGGGCGCTGGATCGAGGCCACCACGATGACGCGGTCGAGGTTCGCCGCCACGACCTGCTCGATCTTGCGTTCACCCGCGGCCTGGCGCGAGAACACGTTGTGGCGCGGCTCCACCGATTCCACGACTGCGCGCTCGCCCTCCCAGCTCAAGTGCGCTCGGTCGCCCGTGACCACGGCGTTGCCGAGCACCTTGCGCTTGCCGCGCATGCGGCCCGGCACGGTGGCCTCGAACGCCAGCCCGTCGTCCGACAGCAGGCGCACACCACCGAAGTCGATGCGCACGACGGTCGCGACCACGGGGGCGGCGACGCGCGGATCGGTCCCGGTCAGGACCAGCTCCCCGGCCCGGACAGCGGCAGTTCGATCTGGAAGCGCGCACCCTCGCCCGGGTCGCTCTCCACGGTGATGCGGCCGCCGTGGTTCTCGATGGTGCGGTGCGAGGTCGACAACCCGAAGCCGTGGCCGTCGGGCTTGGTCGTGAACATGAACTCGAACATGCGACCCAGGTGCTCGCGCTTGATGCCCGGCCCGGTGTCCTGCACGACGATCTCGGCGGCCTGCGTGCGCAGATCGAGCTTGGTGCGCACCTGGATCGCGCGCCGCGTCTCCTGCGCGCCCATGGCGTCGGCGGCGTTCACGAACAGGTTGATGAACACGCCCTGGATCTGGCCCACGTCAGCCCGCACCTGCGGCAGTTCGGGGTCCAGTTGCACATCCCACTCGACACCGCGGAAGCGCTTGTCGCTCTTCACGAACTCGATCGTGCTCGTGAGCATGCCGTTCAGGTCCATGGGCTCGAGGTTCACCTTGCTGCGCGTATAGTCCATGAGCCCCTTGGCGAGCACCCCCATGCGCTTGCTCTGGTCGAAGATGATCTGCGCGTGGCGCGGGGCGTTGTCGAACGACTGCTTCTCGGCGTCCTTGAGCAGCATCTGCGCGCGCGCGCTGATCGCCACGAGCTGGTTGTTGAGCTCGTGCCCGATGCCGGCGGCGAGTTCGCCCTTGGCGGCGAAGCGCGCGTTGCGCAGGTTGATGTCCTCCGCCTTCTTGAGCTCGACGTAGCGGCGGTCGGACTGGAAGAGCATGAACAGCGGCGCGTAGAACAGCAGCACGCCGGGATAGCCCACCGTGGTGAACGAGATGACCATGAGCGGCGTGAGCAGGAACGACGCCACATCGACTTCGAGGCGCGCCATGTACAGCCAGTCCTCGCGCAGCGTCTGCCACCAGCCGCGGTCCGAGGACCACGCCACGGCGAGTGACACCATGGACCGGTTCACGGCCCAGTAGCCGACCACGAGTCCGATGAACGGCAGCATGAGCGTGGCGGCATGCGCCCGGTCCAGCACGCTGCCGCCCGCCGCCAGCGGCAGGCCGTCGCGGCCGCCGAGCGTCTCGAACAGTTGCACGCCGACGCCGGTGGCAAGCGCGATCTGGCTGGCATTGAAGATCGCCCGCACCCACGGCTTGCGCATCACGAACAGGTCGCCGATCACGGTGGACAGCGCCGACACGAGGATGCCGGCGCCGGGGCCCCACAGCACGGCGCTCGACAGGCCGGCCGTGGCCGACAGACTCCACGTGGCGGTGCCCGACGAGGCATTGCTCCACATGGTGTCGGACACGAGGCAGATCACGACCCACGCGACGTAGTGCCCCCAGTCGCGCGCGAACGTCCCCGGCCACAGCAGCGCCGCCACGCTCACGGCCGCGACGACCGAGAGCGTGACGTACGCGCGCAGCCGTCCGCTCATCGAGCGGCGACCTCACGGGCACCGGCCGGTACCACGCCGAGGCCGGGACGCGACGACAACGTGATGTCGCCGCGCTCACCGGGTGCACCCGAGAACGGGTCGTCCTTCAACAGCCAGTGGCCGTCGAGGTCGAGGTAGTCGACCAGCGGCGCGAGCTGGGCGGCGGCCGACAGCGCGAGGCTCGATTCCACCATGGACCCGAGCATGACCTTCATGCCGTGCGCACGCGCGGCGTGGATCATGCGCTGCATCTCGCGGATGCCCCCCGTCTTCATGATCTTCAGGTTCACGCCGTCCACGCGGCCGGCGAGCAGGCCGATGTCGGCGAGCGTGTGCGCACTCTCGTCCGCGAACACCGGGATCGGGCTGCGCTCGCGCACCCAGCGCAGGCCGTCGAGGTCGCCGCGCGGCACGGGCTGTTCCAC
>JBEBGT010000492.1:0-3252 GCA_040081365.1 Candidatus Eiseniibacteriota bacterium
CCGCCACCTGTCGCGCCCTCGTTCGCGAGGGCACGACCTTACGACCGCAGGCCGGTCGTTCCATACTGTCTAGTCTCGGTCCCTCGAAGCGGCTGCATGTCCCGGGACCCTGAGCACCCTCGCGCAGAAGGAACTCCGATGAGCGTTCGTGACAGCAATGGCACCGAGTTGGTGGATGGCGATTCGGTCAGCGTGATCAAGGACCTGAAGGTCAAGGGTTCGTCGCAGGTCTTGAAGCGCGGCACGGTGTTCAAGAACATCAAGCTCACGAACAAGCCCGGCGAGGTCGAGTGCCGGGACGGCCGTAGCACCATGGTGCTCAAGACGGAGTTCCTGAAGAAGGCCTAGCCGGGGCGGTACATGAGCCAGTGGCCTGCGAAGGCCGGCTGCCCATGAGTCGCTGCGGAGCTGGCATGGCGAACCGCCGCAACACGGAGCACGGCCGCGATCGACTGCGATCGCGGCCGTGCGTTTTCTTGTCCGTGCATCCGCGAAACGCCCGTTGTCGCGCGGCGCAGCGCTCGAAGCGTGGGCGAACCTGTTTTCGCGACTCTCCCGAAGTCGTACGCGCTCGTGTGCACGCGCGCGGTTGGCGTGCATACAAAGGACCAGCCGTCCGCGCGCGAGCAGACAACTTGGCGGCTGCATCTGCCCGCCGGACAGGCGCGCAAGCCTGATGCGTGCGCAGGCGTAGGGATTCCAAGGCATTGCGCCGCCGCGCCGCGCGGCACGAGCGATGCTCCACCTCGTGGACCTTTCGCGCCCCGAGTGGCGCTCGTGCCGTGAACTGCCCGAGGCCGTGCGACGCGGCCCTGACGAGGAGCTGACATGCCGCAGCGGATCCTGTTGGGTGACGAGGCGGTCGCGCTCGGTGCCGTGCACGCCGGTATCACCGCGGCGTACGGATATCCGGGCACGCCGTCCACCGAGATCCTCGAGTACCTGCAGTCGTATCGCGAATCGCACAACGGGCCGATCGCGTCGTGGTGCGCGAACGAGAAGACCGCCTACGAAGCCGCGCTCGGCACGTGCTTCGCCGGCCGGCGCGCGCTGGTCACCATGAAGCACGTGGGGTTGAACGTCGCCGCCGACGCGTTCATCAACTCCGCGCTCGTGCACACGCACGGCGGACTGGTGTTGGCGGTGGCCGACGACCCGGGCATGCACAGTTCCCAGAACGAACAGGACAGCCGCTGGTATGCCGACTTGGCACGCGTGCCGTGCCTGGAGCCGGCCACGCAGCAGGAAGCCTATGACATGACGCGCGAAGCGTTCGAGTTGTCCGAACGCTTCGGTGTGCCGGTCGTGCTGCGCCTGGTCACACGGCTCTGCCACAGCCGCACGGCCATCACCGTGGGCCCGGCGCGCGAGCCGAACCCCATTCGCCGTGCTTCGAATCGCAACTCGTGGATCCTGCTGCCGGCCAACGCGCGCCGGCAATGGCGTGAGTTGCTGGCGCGCCAGCCCGACATCGCGCGCTGGTCCGACGCGAGCCCGTGGAACACGCTGCACCGGAACGAACACCGTACCGATCTGGGCGTGATCACCACCGGTATCGCGCGCAACTACCTGCGCGAGAACCTCGATGGGCTCGGCTGGCTGCCGTCGCACCTGCACGTCGGTGCGTACCCGGCGCCGCCGCACCTGTTGCGCGAGTTGTGCGCGCACGTGCAGCGCGTGCTCGTGCTGGAGGACGGCCAGCCGTTCATCGAACGGCAATTGCGCGGACTGTTCCCGCCCAGCGTGCAGGTCATGGGCCGCATGAGCGGCGAAGTGCCCGAGACAGGCGAGCTCACACCCGACATCGTGCGCATGGCGCTCAAGCTCGAGTTGCGGCCGGCCATGAAACTCGACGGTCTGGTGCTGCCCAACCGGCCGCCGCAGCTCTGCCAGGGCTGCCCGCACACGCACGCCTATCACGCGCTGCAGGCGGCGCTCGTGGGCTACGACGAACCGATGGTCACCGCGGACATCGGCTGCTACACGCTCGGTGCGCTGGCGCCGCTGCAGACCATCGAGTCGTGCGTGTGCATGGGCGCGTCGATCGGCATGGCGCGCGGCGCGGCCGAGGCCGGGGTGCATCCGGTGGTGGCGGTGATCGGCGACAGCACGTTCGTGCACTCGGGGATCACCGCGCTCGCCGACGCCGCGGCCGCGAACGCCGATATGACGCTGCTGATCCTCGACAACGCCACCGTGGGCATGACGGGCGCGCAGGACACCGTGCTGCCGCAGTCGCGGCTCACCGACGTCATCCGCGCGCTGGGCGTGAGCGAAGCGCAGTGCGTGGTGGTCGACGCGCACCCGCGCAAGGTGCATGAGAACGCCACGGTGTTGCGGCGCGCGATCGAGCATCACGGGCTGTCCGTGGTGATCGCGCGGCGCGAGTGCAAGGTGGCGGCGAAGCGCCGCCAGCGGGCCGCGGCATCCGAGGCCGCCGCGTCGGCACCTGCGACGAACGCCGCGCAGGAGGTGGCGTCATGAAATACGACATCCTGTTCGCGGGTGTGGGCGGCCAGGGCGTGTTGTCGATGGCGGCCATCATCGGCCGCGCGGCGATCGCGCACGGGCTGCAGGCCAAGCAATCCGAAGTGCACGGCATGGCGCAGCGCGGCGGTGCGGTGCAGGCGCACCTGCGGCTGTCCGACCGCACCATCGCCAGCGACCTGATCGGGCATGGCATGGCCGAGCTGATCCTGAGCCTGGAGCCGCTCGAGGGCCTGCGCTACCTGGAGTACCTGTCGCCGCGCGGCGCACTGGTCACGGCAGCGGAAGCGTTCGCGAACATTCCCGACTATCCCGAACTCGGCACGTTGCACGCGCGCGTGCGCGCGCTCCCGCGTGGCGTGCTGGTCGAGGCCGAGCGCTTGGCGAGCGAGGCTGGCGACGCCCAGATGGTGAACACGGTCATGGTGGGTGCGGCCTCGGCGTTCCTGCCGATGGACGCCGTGCACCTCGAAGCCGCGGTGCGTGAGAACTTCGCGCGCAAAGGTGAGGGCGTGGTCGGTCTCAACCTCGCTGCGTTCCGCGCGGGTCGCGCCGCCGCCTCGGGGCTGGAACCCGCCGCGCCGAGCCGGCCGTGACCCCGCTCCTGCAGCCCGAGAGCACGCCGCGCACGCCGCTGCAGCGGTTGTTCGAGGCCGCGGCGGTGGCCGAGACCTGTCTCGTATACACCTATCCGAGCCCACGGTACCACACCATTCATCGCGTAGGGCGGCGGGTGCGTGGGTCGGGGGGGGGGGGGGGGGGGGG
>JBEBGT010000493.1:0-3248 GCA_040081365.1 Candidatus Eiseniibacteriota bacterium
GGGCGCGTCAGGGAGGTGAGGCCATGGATGGCCGAACCGAGCGTTCGCCCTATTCACGACCCGGCTCGTGCCCGGTCCGTCCGGAACGCAGGCCGTTGAAGTTCGAGCGATGAGAACCCGAACCGAGCGTTCGCCCTATTCACGACCCGGCTCGTGCCCGGGCCGTCCGGAACGCAGGCCGTTGAAGTTCGAGCAAGGACAACCCGAACCGAGCGTTCGCCCTATTCACGACCCGGCTCGTGCCCGGTCCGTCCGGAACGGGGCATTAGAAGTTGCGGTCAAGCGCAGTACCCGGTCCGTCCGGAACGGGGCGGTTGAAGTCGCGATCGATCAGGCGACCCGGACCCTCCAGGACGCAGGGTCTTTGAAGTTCAGCGCAGGCCAACCCGAGCGCACGCGCCACAACCGCGAGCCTACGTCCCCGACACCGTCATCTCGCCGATCAGGAGCGTCGGGCACGCCACGGACGAGCGCCAGTCGAGGTCGTTGCCCACGGCGGCGATGCTCTTCAGCATGTCGAGCGAGTTGCCCGCCACCGTGATGCCGTCCACCGGGTAGGCCTTCTCGCCGTTCTCGATCCAGTAGCCTTGCGCCTGGAACGAGTAGTCGCCGGTCACGCTGTTGAAGCCGAACGAGCCCTGATCGTCGTAGTAGAAGCCACGGTCGATCCGCTTGAGGATCGCCTCCGGCGACTCCGCGCCCGGTTCCACATACAGGTTGTGGTAGCCGATGCCCGGTGTGCTCGACCAGCCGCGCAGGCCGTTCGCCGTGGCGGGTACGCCCGTGCGGCGCGCGTGATAGTCGTCGTACATGAACATCGCCAGCCGGCCGCGATCGAGCAGCACGTTGCGGCGTGTGCGCCGGCCCTCGCCGTCGTAGGGCGAGCTGCCGATGCGGCGCGGCAGCGTGCCGTCGTCGACCAGCGTCACGAGCGGCGAGGCGATGTTCTGCCCCAGGCGCTCGGACAGCCAGCTCGAACGCTTGAGCACGGACTCGCCACTCCAGGCGTCGGCCATCTCCGAGATCCAGGCCGCCGCGATGTCGGGGTGCATGATCACCGGCACGCGCGCGCTCGGCACCGTGCGCGCGCCGATGCGGTTCACCGCGCGTGTTGCCGCGCCGCGCGCCAGCGTCTCGAGCGCGGCGAAGTCGGCGAGGTGGCGCACGCTCATGCCCTCGGCGCCGGTCTGCTGGCGGCCGTCGCGGTCGTCGGCCAACGCCACGACCCAGCCCGAAACACTGGTGCCCTCCCACGCACGCGCCACACCGTGCGAGTTGACCAACGCGAACGCGCCGCCGGCGCTCGAGACGCTGGCGCCGTCGGTGCGCGTCACGCGCCGGTCGGCCGCGAGCGTGAGCCGTTCCAGTTCGAGCGCCATCTCGATCTTGCGTTCGCTCGACAGCTCGAGTGCCGCGGGGTCGAACAGCATGAGGTCGCCGCTCGCATCACCGCCGGTCTCACCGGGCAGCGGTGCGCCGTTCGCCTCGTCGGGCGTGGCGAAGCGTGCCAGCGCCACCGCACGGCGCGCCAGGTCGTCGAGCCCCTCGCGCGACAGGTCGGTGCCCGACGTGAAGCCCACGCCGCCGTCCACGATGGCGCGCACGCCCAGCGCACGCGTGCCGCTCTGCTTGAGCGTGTCCACGCTGCCGCCGTGCACGCGCACCGTGAACGCGCGCGAACTCTCGGCGCAGGCGTCGGCCACCTGTGCGCCGTGGGCGCGTGCGCGTTCCACGACCTGCGCGCACAGGTCCAGCAACTGCTCGGGTGGGGCGTGCCGGCCGCTCATACCGCGGTTCCTCCCACGGTGATGCCGGTGAAGCGCACGGTCGGCTGGCCCACGCCCACCGGCTTCCACTGGCCGTCCTTGCCGCACGAGCCCGTGGTGCCGTCGATCGCGAGGTCCGAGGCCACGCCGTCGATGCGCATCATGGCGTCATTGCCGTTGCCGGTGAGGGTGGCGTTGCGCACGGGGTAGGTGAGCTTGCCGTCTTCGATCTGCCAGCCCTCGGTGACCATGAACGAGAAGTTGCCGTCGGCCGGATTCACCGAGCCACCCGCCAGCTTCTTGCAGTAGAGCCCGCGCTTCACGTCGGCGATCAGCGCGCTCGCATCGTGCGGCCCGGGTTCGATCCAGGTGTTGGTCATCCGGCACAGCGGATAGTCGCGGTAGGACGCGCGCCGGCCGTTGCCCGTGGGCCGGTTGCCCGTGAGGTCGGCGTTCAGCCGGTCCCACAGGTAGCCCACCAGCACGCCGTCCTGCACGAGCACGGTGCGCTGTGCGGGTGTGCCCTCGTCGTCGACGCGGAACGAACCGCGGCTGTACGGCACCAATCCCGAGTCCACGATCGTCACGCCGCGCGCGGCCACCTGCGCGCCCATCTGCGTGGCGCGGATGCTGGTCTTGCGGCGGATCGTGTCGCCTTCCATGCTGTGACCGAAGCACTCGTGCACCATGACGCCGCCCCAGCCGTTGCACACCACCACCGGATACGAGCCCGCTTCGGGCTCACGCGCGGACAGCAGCAACACCGCGCCGGAGGCCGCTTCGAGCGCCACCGCCTCGGGCGTACGCTGCTCGGCGTAGTACGCCGACTCCACGCAGCCGCCGGCGGCCGCGAAGCCCTCCTGGCGCTCGTTGCCATCGAGCGCCAGCGCCGACACCACGAGCCGCGACAGGTGCGCGGTGTCCTCGGCCCACACGCCATCGGTGTTGGCCACGAGGTACGACTTGGCCGAGGTCGCGAACGATGCCGACACCTCGCGCACGCGCGGGTCGTGCGCACGCGCGGCGGCATTGGCGCGTTGCAGCATGGCCACCTTGTCGGGCTCCTGCAGCCGCAGCGTGGCCGGGTCGTGCAGCGCGAACGGTGGCGGTGCGTCGGCGATCCGGAATGCCAACGGCGTCCCGCCGGGCCCGTTCGCCGCGCTCGGGGAATCGCGCGCGATGCGCCCCGCCACTCGCGCCGCTTCGCGCAGGCCGTCGGGCGTGAAGCCGTCGGCGTACGCGTAGCCGGTCTGCTCGCCGCGGACCGCGCGCACGCCCACACCTTGCAGAACGGAGTACGACGCGGTCTTGAGCCGGTCCTCGTCGAACGAGAACCCTGTGACCACGGCGTGCTCGGCGTAGACGTCCGCGAACGTGGCGCCGCCGGCGCGGGCCAGCGCAAGCAACTCGGTCACGAGTTCGCGTGGCAGGTGGTGCGAGAGTGCGGGCAGGCTGGGGTCGGTCATGCTCTCGTCCGTGAGA
>JBEBGT010000494.1:0-3242 GCA_040081365.1 Candidatus Eiseniibacteriota bacterium
GCCTGGCATGCAGCCGGACATCCAGTCCGCCATCAACGTGGCCGCGCCGTTCGACCAGATCCTCGTGGCCCCGGGCACGTACGTGATCGGCACCACCATCGTGGTCAACGTTCCGAACCTGACCATCCAGGGCTCGGGCATCGCCAACACCACGCTGCAGGTGGCGTTCGCGGTGGGCAACATGTTCCAGATCCCGGCCGCTGGCGCGGGAACGGTCATCCGCGATTTCAAGATCCAGAAGACCGACGTGACCGGCCTGCACGAGCTCATCTGGGTGAACGCCAACAACGTCACGGTTCGTGATAACGAGATCTTCGGGCCCGATCCGGGCACGTCATGGAGCGCCAACGGGATCATCAGCCGCGCCCTCATCGTGTCGCCCGGACTCACGGGGCTGCTCATCCAGGGCAACGACATCCATCACCTGCGCCAGCCGGCTTACATCGACGGGCCTCCCGGCGTGCTGCGCGGCAGCATCCTCAACAACCACGTCTCGGGCACGCGCGGCTTCGTGCTGGACGGCGCGAAGCTGGTGATCAGCGGCAACACCTGGGGGCCGCCCGAGAACCAGGGCGCCGAGATCGCGCTCATCAACAGCAGCACGCCGCTCGACTATCCCGACCTCATCGCGCTCAGCAACGCGAACAGCAACGCCTACATCAGTGCGCAGTGGGCGGGCGGCGAGAACGGCCGCGCCACGGCGCATGTCGATGACTCGGCCGCGCCCGGCGGGTTCGGCAGCGTGTCGGCGCCGTACCAGACGGTGAGCGACGGTGTGGGCAACACGCTCACGAACGGCACCGTGCAGGTCGCCGCGGGCTCGTACACCGAGCAGGTGGCGGTGAGCAAGAACATGACCGTGGCGGGAGCGGGCCGCGCGGCCACGGCCATCGTGAGCCCGGCGCTGCTCGCCACACAGTTCACCACGAGCGGTCCCAACAAGCCGGTCGTGTTCGCGACCAACGGCTCGAACATCGTGATCCGCGACCTCACGGTCGATGGGAACGGTGCGGGCAATGCCAACAACCGCATCCAGGGCGTGGCGTTCTGGAACGCGGGTGGCAAGCTGCTGAGCTGTGACGTGCTGCGTGTGCGCAACACGCCGCTCGACGGCGTACAGGCCGGCGTCGGCATCTTCGCGGGCAACACGGCCGGCACGTTCGCGCTCGAAGTGGGTGACACGCAGGTGCTCGACTTCCAGAAGAACGGCACGGTGTTCACCGGCGCGGGTTACAGCGTGAACATGCACGACTGCACGGTCACCGGCGCGGGCGCCACGGGCGTCACCGCCCAGAACGGCATCCAGATCTCGTTCGGCGCCGACGGCACCGTGACGAACTGCGCGGTCTCGGGCACCTACTACACCGGCCCGTCGTTCACGGCCACGGGCCAGCTGTTCTTCGATGCCGGTACGGTCAACGTCACCGGCGGCTCGGTGACGGACTGCCAGACCGGCACCTACTACATCGACACCGATGGCCAGATGACCGGCATGTCGACGTTGTCGGGCATCGGCGGTGGCATCGGCACGTGGGGTGTGGCGAGCTACAACCAGTCCGCCACGCTCGCGGCCGAAGCACGCTTGGGTGGCGCGTCGGCGCGCCCGGTCGCGCAGCCGTTCGATGACGCCGGTGCGGCCTTTGCGCGCACCGGAGCCAATGCCACGAACAGCCTGTTCACGGTCAATATCGACGGCGGCTGCATCACCGGCCCCGGTACCGCGTCGTCGAACGGCGTGGACGTGTACACCGAGGGCGGCGGCCTGGCGGTGAACGTGACGCACACCGAGATCTCGAACTGGGGCAACGGCATCGCCGCCGATGGCACCAGCGGCGGTCCCACGGTCACGGCGAACCTGAACTCGATCCGTGCGAACCTCACGGCGGGTTACGCCGGCGGGCTGGGCTCGCACTCGGCCGAGTCCAACTGGTGGGGGCATGCCGGCGGCCCCGGTGTGGGTGGTGCGAACCCGGTGGTGGGTGCGGTCGACTTCACGCCGTGGCTCGTGACCGGCACCGACCTCGACCTGGCGTGCGGCTTCCTGCCGCCGGCCGCCAACAGCATCACGCCGGTCTCGCCGATCGTGTGCGTGACGCCCACGAATCCGTGCGTGGACGTGCCCGTGAACATCGCACGCACCAGCTCGGACGGACTGCGCGCGTTCAGCATCGACATCCTGCTGTCGCCCGGGCTCACGCTGTGCGGGCCGGTGGACGAGGGCAGCTACCTGTCGAACGTCGGCAGCACGCAGTTCCAGGTGCTCTCGAATGGTGGCGGTTCGTACACCATCGACTGTTCGATCCTCGGTTTGCCGTGCGGCGCCACCGCGCTCGCCGGCGACCTGTTCACGCTGCATCTGGGCAGCCTGCTGCCGAGCGCCACCGGCACCGTGTCGATCACGGCGGTGACCCTGCGCGACTGCGCGAATGCCGGCGTCGCCGGCACGGCGGGTGCGCCGGCGTCGATCAGCATCGACAACACCGCGCCGGCGGCCATCGCGGCGCTGTCCGCGGCCCAGCAGCACACCGGCAACGATGCCGACGGCACCACGCGGGTCATCGTGTCGTGGCCGGCGGTGGAAGCGGGCGCTTCGGTCGAGGTGTACCGCAAGGGCTTCGGCTTCTACCCCGAGTATGACGACGCGGGTGGCGCGGCCCCGGCCGTGCCCTCGTACCCGCCCGTGGGTTGGGCGCTGGCCGGTACCGTGAGCGGCCCCACGTCGCTGGCCGACGAGACCACGGCGCGCGACTTCTACTACTACGTCGCGTTCGTGCGTGACGGCTGCGGTAACCTGTCGGCCGTCTCGAACCGCACCGGCGGCACGCTCAACTACCATCTGGGTGACGTCCAGCCGGTCGCACTGCTGCGCGGCAACAACCTGGTGAACACGGCGGACGTCTCGGACCTTGGCATCCACTACGGTGTGACGCTGGCGTTCAATGACCCGCTCAACTACCTCGACGTGGGCCCGACCACGGACTTCTCCGTGAACGCGCGTCCGACCACGGACAACCGCGTGCAGTTCGAGGACCTGATGATGTTCGCCATCAACTACGGCCAGGTGAGTGCGCCGGCGTTCGCGGCGAAGCCGGCCGGCAAGGCGGGCAGCGAGCAGATCGAGCTGGGCATCCCCGAGCTGCCGGCGGTGGGTGAGACGTTCGCGGTGAGCCTGGCGCTCACGTCGCCGGGTACGGTGAAGGGCGTGAGCGTGCAGCTCGCGTACGACGCCAATGTGGTCGAGC
>JBEBGT010000495.1:0-3239 GCA_040081365.1 Candidatus Eiseniibacteriota bacterium
CGTTCTACCAGCGGCGGGACTGGAGTGATGCGAACACGTATTGGCGGGACATCGCCACGCTCGTCCGCGGGGGAGTCGACTCGCGCACGGGCGACGCTTCGCTCATCGCGGCCACCGCTCGTGACATCGTCGCGGGCGCGACCGACGACCGCTCGCGAGCGCAGCGACTCGTGCGTTGGTGCCGGCGGGAGATCCTCCCGACCTCCGAGGCACAGGACGAGCAGCGCTTCCGGAACGATCTCGTGCCGAGCATCAGCGAGGTCATCGAGACCCGTCTGGGTCGTGAGGAAGATGCGGCGCGGGTGCTGGTCGCACTCGCACGCGCGGCCGGGCTCCAGGCCGAGCAGGTCGTGTTCGAGTCCCGCAACTGGCTGCCACTGCAGAAGGGCATCATGACTGCGCTCCCGCTCGAGTACGAGGCGGTGCGCCTGCGGGGGGATGGGCTCGACGCCCTCTGCCGGCCACGCGCGACCGGAGTGGCGTGGAACGAACTTCATGCCCGGGTGGACGGCATGCAGGGTCTGGTCTGCTCGGCGGCCGGCGTCGAGTTCGTGCCGGCCCCCGTGCGTGACGTGGCGCGACTCGAGCGGCAAGGCGAGTTCCATGTGAGTCCCACCGGAGATGTCGAGGGAGCCCTGCAGGTCAGACTCACGGGGGCGTGGGCGGAGTCCTGGCTCGAGCGCACCCGGGATCGCTCCAGGTCCGAGGACGTGCTGCGTGAGATCCAGCGACTCCGCGATGAAGGCGCGAAGCTCACCGGCGTCACCGCGAGTGTCGCGGGGGCCGACAGTGACACCGTCACGGTGCGCGCCCAGTTGCGGTGGCCCGGGTACGCGACCATCACCGGCAAGCGGTTGCTGCTCCAGCCCGGGCTGTGGGCGGCGCGCGCGCCGGCACTGTTCCCCTCGGAGTCCCGCAACTCCGCCATCGTGTTCCCGTTCGCCTGGCAGGAGTCGGACTCGCTGGTGTTCCACCTGCCGGAGGGCCATGGGCTCGATCCGGGCGAGCCCCAGCCTGCGTTCGAGGCCGAGACGATCCTGCGGCATGACGCGCGTCTCGCCGGCGCCAGTCCCGGCGGACGGCAGCTCACGTGGGTCCGGCATCTGGCCGTTGCCGATCCGGCCAAGACGAGTTACTCGCGGTCGCTGTACCCCGACCTGCGGCGGGCGTTCCAGACCGTCGCCGAACGCGACCAGGCGATGATTGCGGCCACGAAGGCGTCGCCATGAAATACGGGCTGGTCGTGACGCTCGTGTGGGTGCTGGTGGCCGGGGTTGCTCGTGCCAGCCCGGCACCGACCTGGTTCCGGGGGCTGACGGTGCCCGCGGTGGTGGACACGGTCGCCAGTGCCGAGTTCCTGCTCATCGAACATCGTATCCGCGTCCCGGTGGAGGGTCGCACCCAGGAGACCGAGCGCGGCGCGCTCGTCATCCGCAAGCCCGAGGGCAGCCGAAACGCCCAGTGCGCCGTGTACTACGACCGGCGCTCGGGCCGTGTCCGGCAGTTGCGTGCCTGGCTGCGGTATCCCAATGGGCGTGTGCAGGAGTTCGATGACGGCGACACCTACGACCTCACGATGCTCGATGACCACACGCTCATGACGGATGCGCGCCGGAAGGTGCTCGTGACGGAGGACGCCCCGGTCGGGGCCGTGTTCGCATGGGAGTGGGCCACCGAGGAGGACACGCCGACGGCGCAGTGGGGGTGGATGTTCGCGCGAGGGTTCCCGGTGCGGCGCTCCCGGTTCGAGCTCGAACTCCCCGAAGGGGCCGAGGTCCGCGCCACGGGGGCGCCCCGGTCGGTCGAGACCACGCATGCGGGCAACGTGTGGTCCTGGGAGTTGAAGGACGTCGCGGCGCTCCAGCCCGCCGTGCTCGGCCCTGCAGCCCTGGGGCGGGACCTGGTCCTGAGGCTGTCGGTCCGCACGAATCGTGACCACCTGCCCGCCGGCGCGGAGTTCGCGGATTGGAACGAGGTCGGGGCCTGGAGTGAGCGGATGTCGGCACCCCAGGCGCAGGCTGACGATGCCCTGCGCGCGAAGGCACTCACCCTCACGGCCGGCCGCGAGGATGCGCTCGCCAAGGCCCGTGCGCTCGGGGCGTTCGTGCAGGGGATCAACTACGTGGCGACCAACGTCCAACTCGGCCTCGGGTTCGGATACCGCCCGCGGCCGGCCACCGAGGTGTTCCATGCGGGCTATGGAGACTGCAAGGACAAGGCGAACCTGTTGCGCGCCATGCTGCGGACCGTGGGGCTCGAGTCCTGGCTCGTGATGGTCTACTCCGGTGACCGTCACCGAGTGGTCGCCGAGTGGCCCACCGTGCGCCAGTTCAACCATTGCATCCTGGCGCTCCAGGACCCCACGCCATCGGCTCTGCCGGCGTCGAAACCGGACTCCGAGCTGGGGGCGCTCGTGTTCTTCGACCCGACGGATCCGTGCACGAACTTCGGGGACTTGCCGAGCGATCTGCAGGGCTCGTACGGCATGCTGCAGACCTCGCAAGCCCATCAGCTCGTCCAGCTGCCCGTCGCCAGTGCGGGGGCTCGGGTCGTGCGGCGCGACCTGCACGTGACCCTGCGCGAGGACGGCACGATCGAAGGCGAATGGAAGCAGCTCGATCGTGGGCAGCCGGCGGCCCGTGCGCACTGCTTGCATCGCGAAGGCCGCGGCTGGTCGCGCCAGCGTGACGAGCGCACGCTCAGTAGCACGCTACCCGGGGTCGATGTGCGATCCTGGGCGGTCACCGACGAGCCTGAGTCCTTGCGCTTCACCCGGAACGTGAGTTTCGAGGCCCGGGGCTTCGGCCACAGGAGTGGAGGCGGGCTCATGACGTTCGTCGCCAGTGTGATCCCGTCGAACAACCTGCCGGACCTGCGGGACACGATACGGAGCGAGCCGTTCGAGCTGGAGCCCATGGCTTACGAGGGCGTTTCGCGCATCGAACTTCCCGATGGCTGGTCGGTCGACGAGCTACCGGGGCCGACGCAGGCGGTGTTCGACTTCGGGCAGATCGAGGCGAGTTGGGCTCGGGACGGTCGCGCCGTGGTCCAGGAGTGTCGCTGGCGCACGGAACCCAGCCGGATGCCGGCCTCACGGTTGGCCGATGTGCGGCGTTTCATCGAGGCCGTGCGTGCGGTGGACCGCTCCCCGGTGGTCTTGGTGCGGGACTGACACGGCCGGCGGCGGCGCCGCCGGGGCGGGCGCCGATGGACGGCCCCCCGGTCGTGCGGGGGCGGAT
>JBEBGT010000496.1:0-3234 GCA_040081365.1 Candidatus Eiseniibacteriota bacterium
GTGCTTGGGCGCCCGCCCCCGTGTAAGTGGTTGCGAAGGGCCGATCGCGGGGCCTCCGAACCCCCGGCCGATCGCCCGGCACGGATCTTCCGAGCACAACCCAAGTGCTTGCAGCACAAGCGACCCGACGCTATCCTGCCTCGCCTTGACCGGGTACCACCCCACGGTGCGATCCGCCCACAGATTCCATGGAGGTTCCGTTGTTCCGTCCGCGGTCCGCAGTCCTGCTGGCTCTGGTCACAGGGCTCCTGCTCGCCCCGTCGGCGGCGTTCGCCGCCGCCGAGGTGCACCGGTTCAGTCTGGCGCTGTCCGCCGCGCCCACGTCGATCCTCGCCGGTGATTTCAATGACGGGCTCGATTTCTACAACCGCACCGTCATCACGGCGCCGCCGCGGGGTTACGAGCCGCTCGACAAGGTCGGCTTCTCGTGGCTGTTCGACAGCGAGTTCCGCTACTTCCTCACCCGCAACTTCGCGGTGAGCACCGGCTTCGGTCAGGTGCGTGCGCGTTCGGTGAAGGAGTACCTGCCTGCCCTCACTCAGTCCATCAATGTGCGTGCCGAGCTGATCAGCGTGCCGGTTCACCTGGGCGCGGCCTACTACCTGCAGCCGTACAATCAGGGCGACTTCCAGGCGCGCATGTTCTTCGGTGGCGGAGTCGTGCAGTACACGCACTCGCGCTCGTCCTTCGAGCAGTTGCTGGTGGCCGCGGACTCGCTCACCAACTTCCAGCTCGGCGGTTCGCGCAAGATCACCAGCTCGAGCGACGCCACGGGTTACTACGGCGAGGGCGGCGTGCACATGTTCTTCGCCTCGCGCTATTCCGTGCTCCTGTCGGTGCTGTACCGCAGCGGCGAGGTGCAGGGCCTGGTCGATGAGCGCACGGGCCAGCCCATCCTGAATCCCAAGACCGGTCGTCCGGCCGGCCTCGATGTGGGCGGTGTGGGCCTGCGGATGGCGGCGGTCATCGGTCTATAGCGCCGCACGCGCGCAGTCCGAGACACACGAACGGCGGCCTTCCCTTCGCGGGACGGCCGCCGTTCGCATGTTGTACCGCCAGCGGCGAGCCGCGGCACTCCTGAACCCGACAGGCCCGCGGCCTGCCGGCTCCGGGGGCTTCCCGACTAGCGCGTCGAGTCCGCCACCGGTTGGTCGCCGCGGAAGCGGTACACGATCTCGCCCGGGGCCGCCCAGCCGTGCTCGGTGCGCGCGATCTCCTCGGCACGGTAGCGCTTGCTCGCGGGATCCTTCACCTGGGCCTGCATCTGGTCGGTCTCTTCCTTGATGCGCTTGGTGTCGCGCTCGGCGCTGGCGATCTGGGTCTTCAACTGCGCGATGCGCCAGAAGCTGTGCTCCGAGATCACCGTGACCCAGGCCAGCCACATCCCGAGCACCAGCCACAGCCAGCGCGGGATGCTCATCTGGCGCTTGCCGAACGGGTTGACGCCGAGCGGTCGCGAGAAGAAGCGGCGTGTGGCATCGCGCGGCTTCATGGCACCTCCCTGTGGACGGATCGCCGCACCGCTCGCGGATGCGACCGTGCGCGCTGCGCATTCTGTGGCGGCATCCTTGCCGCGATCGTTGATCGGGACTCCCGCATGCGGCGGGAGCGAGTCACGAGGTCCCCGCGCGGCCGCGTTGCCGTGGCGCGCGGGGACGATCTTACCAGTGTGTCAGCGCTTGGCCCGGAACGCCAGTCGGCCGGGGTAGCGCGCCGAGGCGCCCAACTGCTCTTCGATGCGCAGCAGCTGGTTGTACTTGGCCACGCGGTCGGTGCGGCACAGGGAACCGGTCTTGATCTGGCCGGCGTTCGTGGCCACGGCGAGGTCGGCGATCGTGACGTCTTCCGTCTCGCCCGAACGGTGCGAGATCACGGCGGTCCAGCCCGCGCGCTGCGCCATCTGCACGGCGGCCAGCGTCTCGGTGAGCGTGCCGATCTGGTTGACCTTCACCAGGATCGAGTTGCCGATGTTCTCCTGGATGCCGCGTGCGAGCCGCGTGACGTTGGTGACGAACAGGTCGTCGCCCACCAGCTGCACCTTGTCGCCCAGCTTCTGCGTGAGCTGCGCCCAGCCCGCCCAGTCGTTCTCGTCGAGGCCGTCCTCGATGCTGACGATCGGGTAGCGCGAGCACAGGCCCGCGTACCAGTCGACCATCTGCGCCGACGACAGCTTCTTGCCGCCCTCGCCCTCGAGCACGTAGCCGCTGCCGTCCTTCTGCCACAGCTCGCTGGCCGCCACGTCGAGTGCCAGTGCGACCTGCTCGCCGGGCTTGTAGCCGGCGGCCTCGATGGCGGTGATCAGGACTTGCAGGGCCTCTTCGTTGGAGCCCAGGTTGGGCGCGAACCCGCCCTCGTCGCCCACGGCCGTGGCGAGCCCCTTCTTCTTGAGCACACCGTGCAGCGCGTGGAACACCTCGACGCCCCAGCGTAGGCCCTCGCGGAAGCTGGGCGCGCCCAGGGGCACGATCATGAACTCCTGGAGGTCGACGTTGTTGTCCGCGTGCGCGCCGCCGTTCACCACGTTCATGAGCGGCACGGGCAGCGTGTTGGCGTGCACCCCGCCCAAGTGGCGGTAGAGCGGCACGTCCAGCGCGCGCGCTGCGGCATGCGCCACGGCCATCGACACGCCGAGCAGCGCGTTGGCGCCGAGCTTGCCCTTGTTCGCGGTGCCGTCCAGAGCCAGCAGCTTGGCATCCACCGCGCCCTGGTCGAACGCATCCATGCCCAGCAGGGCGGGCGCGATCGACTCGGCCACATGGCGTACGGCCTTCTGCACGCCCTTGCCGCGATAGCGCTTGCTGTCGCCGTCGCGCAGTTCGATGGCCTCGTGCTCCCCGGTCGAGGCCCCAGAAGGGACGATCGCGCGGCCGAGCGCGCCACCGTCCAGGATGCAGTCCACTTCGATGGTCGGGTTGCCGCGCGAGTCGAGGATCTCACGGGCGCGTAACTGCGAGATGGTCATCATGCGCGGCAGGCTAGGTGTCGCGCCGGGAAGCGTCAAGGTTGCGGCCATGCTCCAGGAGGACCGCCGGGCGAGAGCGCGAGGCTCGTGCCGCGCGGCATCGGGGCTGCCGCGCCGAGCGGTCCGGAGTCGTCCGGACCCGGAGCCGCGCCGCTGCCCGCGACACCGGGCAGACGGACCGCCGCGGGCGCGGCCGGTCCGCCAGCGCGCGGGGGCCGGTTCAGCCTCGAGCGGCGACTTCCTCGAACAGCGCCTCGTCTGTCTCTTATACA
>JBEBGT010000497.1:0-3234 GCA_040081365.1 Candidatus Eiseniibacteriota bacterium
CATCCGGCGCTACAAGCCCGAGCAGCGCATGGTGGCACGCGCGCACCTGACGCTGGTGCACGACGCCGAGGCGCGCACGCGCGAACTCGACGTGATGGTGCGGCTGTTCGGCGACGAGCGCGGCGCACGAATCGCGCGCGACGTGGCCGCGTGGCGCGCGGCCGGTGCCGCCGCGCTGCTGCCGCGACCGCTGGGCGCGCTCGAGGCCGGCGCGGTGTACGTGGAGGAAGCGCTCAGCGGCCACACGTTGCGCGCCAGCGTCCGCGACGGCGAGGTGACACCCGCCGTCATGGCTCACGCGCTGGCCGCGCTGCACGCCGCACCGGCCGTGTTCGAGCGCCGGCAGGGCGTGCGCGAACGGCTCGCCATGCTCGCGCCCGTGCTGAGCGCGCTCGAAGGGGCCGGCATCGCGGGCAGCGTGGAGGTGGCGCGCGAGTTGGCGGCCGCAGCGCCGGCCGAGCACGCCGGCGTGCCCATTCATGGCGACCTGCACGCGCGGCAGGTGCTGGTGCAGGACGGCCAGCCGCGGTTCGTGGATTTCGAGCGCTGCGCCATGGGCGACCCGCTCGACGACCTCGGCAACCTGCTCGCGCACCTGGAGTGGGAGCACGCCACCATGGGCGCCGAGGGCGCGGCCGCGGGGCCGTTCGCCGAAGCCCTGGCACGCGAGTACGCCGCCGTCACGCCGGCGCGCGCGCCGGAGGTGTTGGGCTTCTACCGCGCCTGCGCGCTGCTCGAGATCGCCGAACTGCCCGTGCGCCGCCGCACTGACGACGCGGTCACGGTGTCGGCGCAGGCCGTGGCCATGGCCCGCGCGGCGCTCCGCGGGCAGGGCTGAGCGGTTCGCACGGGCGGAGATCCCCCGCTTGCAGCTGGACTCGCATGCGCAGTCGTGCCCCGACTTCGGCATTGCGGCGCCGCCTCGAGCGCGGCACATCGCTGGCCTGCGGCGGCGGTCATCCTGACCGCCGGTACCAATTATCATCCGGCAACCCAGCCGCGCGTGATCAGCGGGCTGCGCTCGAATTCACATTCAGACAGCGGAGCACTGCCCCGGGAACGCCACCAAGGGACCATGCCCTCAAGGCTGCGGCAGCCACTAGCCTGATCCGCAGATGCGAACATCAGGACCGGTCTGCTTGTCACTCCACGGGGTCCGCCACACACCGCGCGGTTTGGTGACAGGTGTATTTAGTTCAGTAGAGGTGTCACCTCTAGGACCGAGGCCGGGGCAACCCGGGCGGCGCTCCCCGCGCCATCGCCTGCTTGAAGACCCGAATGGAAGGAACCATCCCCCATGAAACGCATCTCTCTCGTCACTCTCGTCGCGTCGCTGCTCGCCTGTGCCTCGGGGCTCGCACAGGCGCAGGTGATCACCGTCAACTGCGGCACCGACCCCATCGACATCGACCCGGCCACGGCGACGGTCGCGAACCTGCCCGGACCGGACGGCAAGGTCTCGCTCTCCGAAGCGATGATCGTCTCCAACAACATGCCGGGCCGGCAGACGATCGCGTTCGCGATCCCGCAGTCCGAGTGGCAGTGGCAGGGGCTCTACCCCGGCATCGCGGTGATCTGGACGGAGTACTCGTTCTACCTGACCGCCTATGATGCCGTGACGATCGACGGCACCACGCAGACGGCGTTCACCGGGGACACCAACCCGGCTGGAGCCGAGGTGTACCTGTTCGGCGCACAGCTCTACTTCAGCGCCGATGACTGCGTGGTTCGCGGCACGACCCACATGCAGCTGCGATTCGAGGGCTCACGCGAGGTGATCGAGGACAACTCCGACGTCGGGGTGACGCTCTACCGCGGCGCGGGCAGTCTGGTGCGGCGCAATCAGGGCGGGGTCGTCACGATCGACCAGTCGAACGACAATGTCGTGACCGGAAACACGTTCGGACGCGTGCGCGTGCTGGGTGCGACCGCGGCCGGCTTCCCCGCGACCGGGAATCGTGTCGGTGGACCCGAACCCTCCGACCGGAACGACATCCTGGGTTACGGCACTTGGAACAACCAAGGGACACCGGGCGGATTCGCGGTCCAGATCTTCGACACCGACAGCACGCTGCTCGAGAACAACTCGATCGGCACGCTCCCGGACGGGATGACGCCCGCGAACCCGGCCACGACGACCGGCGTCGCGATCGACGACCAGAACACCCACACGGTCGTGCGCAACAACCGTATCGCCGGCATCCTGGCCTACAGCCGCCCCTTCATCGGCACCCCCCAGCCCTTCGGGACCGGGATCGCCATCAGCGGCTCGTGCGACGGCATCGAGATCGTGGGCAACACGATCGGACTCAACGCCGCCGGCGAGCCGGTGCTGGGGAGCGTGAACGGGATCGACGTGGGCAGTTTCTTCAGCCCCGGCCTCCAGAACATCCACATCGGCGGGGCCGCACCGGGGCTCGGCAACACGATCGCCGGCAACCTGTACAGCGGCATCCTGGTGGGGCGCGAGGTGCAGAACACGCGGATCTCGGGCAACTCGATCCACACCAACCAGGTCATCGGAGTGGATCTGGTCACGACACTCTCGGCCTACGGCGTCACGGCCAACGACCCGCTGGATCCGGACACGGGTGGCAACGCGCTGCAGAACTTCCCGAGCCTGCAGGTCGCCACGAGCACCGGCAGTACGGTCCATGCCGAGGGTCTGCTCCAGAGCGCGCCTTCGGCCGACTACACCGTCGAGTTCTTCGCTTCGCCGGGTTGCGGAACCTCGGGGCATGGCGAGGGGCGCACCTACCTCGGCTCGACCGCCGTGACGACGAATGGCTCGGGCTCCGGCACCTTCGCTGTGACGCTGAGTGCCACGGCCCCCGTCGGCTGGGTCCTGACCTCGACGGCCACGCGCGTGAGCACGGGCGCCAGCTCGGAGTTCTCCTCCTGCCGCGCGCTGACACCGGGCGCCACGGCCGATGTGGGCTCCGCAGCCGGCGTGCCGAGGCTCGCACTCGCCCCGCCGCTGCCCAACCCCTCCCGCGGCAGCACGACCCTGCGCTACGTACTGCCCGCGCAGGGAACGGTCACGCTGTCCATCCACGACGTCGCGGGCCGGCTTGTCCGAACCCTCTCACCTGGCCCCCAGGACGCCGGCGCGCACGAGTTGCAGTGGGACGGCCACGACTCGCGCGGTCGCGCGGTCGCGGCGGGCCGCTACCTGGCCCGCGCACAGGCGGGTGGCATGACGGTCACGCGAAGCATCACCATCACGCGCTGAAC
>JBEBGT010000498.1:0-3231 GCA_040081365.1 Candidatus Eiseniibacteriota bacterium
CGGGCCCCGGTGGTGCGTGGCTCGCACCGGGTGCGGCGCTCGGTTATGGCGTGGCCTGGCTGGGACTGGGCATCCTCGTGACGCGCCTGCTGGGCCAGCCGTTCCCGGTGCTCATCCGGTTCGGCGCCCCGTGGGTGGCGCTGCCTTGGCTCGCCGCCGCCTTCTGGGCTCCGTCCGCGCCGGCCACGGCGCCGCGCCTGTCGCGCGCGGCGGGGCTCGCCATCTTACTGGCGGCCGCGCTCGCGTTCGTGCACGTGGCGCGCCTGGGCACCCCGTTGTCGTGGTTCACCGATTCGCCCGATCACATCGGTACCGTGCGCCGGATGCTCGCCAGCGGGGATGCGTTCCCGACGGATGCGTTCTTCCGCGATGCGGGCCCCGCCGGGGCGGATCCACGTAAGGGGCTCTGGCATCCGGCGGTGGCACTGCTGTGCGGTCTGTCCCACACCGATCCGGTCACGGGCTGGCGCGCGCTGTCGGCGGTGCTGGCGCCGTTGTTCGTGCTCAACGCCGCGAGCTTCGCGTGGTGGTTGGGCGGCGGCATGGCGGCCGCGGCAGGCGCATGGGGACTGCTGCTCACCTACGGCGGCGGACTCGGGACGCAGTACCTGCGCGAGGCGGTCTTCGCGACCAAGCTCGCGGACCAGCTCGCGCTGGCGGCGGCCGCGGCGTTGCTCGGGGATCTGGCCGCGCGCACGGTGCGCTCGCGACTCGCGGTCGCCGGTCTCATGGCCGGCACGATCGCGGTCCATGTGTTCGGCGCCATCCAGTTCGCCATCGCGTTCGGTGCGCTCGCGCTCGGCACCGTGATCCGGGACCGGGCATGGTCGCGCGATGCCGGCCGTGTCCTGCTCACCGCGAGCACGGGCGCGGCGATCGTGCTGCCTTACCTGGCGTGGCGTGCGCACGGCTCCTACGCACCCAACAACATCATCCATACCGAGCCCCAGGGCCTGCTCGAGCTGGCGCCGGGGCTCACGATCGTGTCCGTCGGTGCCGTGTGGGATTGGTTGGGGCCCACGTTCGTGTTGTTCCCGCTGTCGTGGCTGGCCTGGTGGCGCGCCCGCCACACCCCGGCGGCGCTCTATCTGTTCACCACCACCACCGCGGTCGCCGGGCTGATGTTCCTGCCGCCGGTGGTGACGTTGCTGCTCCCGCGGCTCGGCTACCTGCTCATGCGCCTGCCGTGGCTCCTGCCATCGTCCGCCGCGGTCGCGTTCCTGCTGGTCCTGGCGCACACGGCCTGGCGTTCGGGCCAGCGCTGGCCCGCGCTCGGCGCCGCGGTCGTGCTGGGCCTGGCACTGGCCGGGCCGTCACTCGACGGCGCGCGCGTGCTCGTCGACCCGCGGCCCGCGCAGGTGGCCGAGGCCGGCGCGAGCGTGGAGCGCTGGGGGGATGCCCTGGCGTGGATGCAGGACTCGCTGCCCGCGGGCTCGGTCGTGCTGTCCGACCCGGCGACCAGCTACTCGATCCCGATGCGCACCCGCCACTGGGTCACGGCACTCGTGGATCAGCACAGCTCGCCCAACGACTCGCTGGCGCTGGCGCGTATCCTCGACGCGCGAGACGCGCTCGATCCCTACGAGAGCTGGGAGCGGACGACTTCCGTCCTCCGGCGCTGGGGGGCCACGGCGATCGCGCTGAACGGCCGCTGGGACAGCGCACCCCAGCTCGACTACTGGGCGCCCGATGGGCCGTGGTACGAGGCCGCGCGCGCGCGCTTCGACGAACAGCCGGCGGCGTTCGAGCGCGTCTACGACCACGACCGCTTCACGGTCTATGTGATCCGCCCCGCGGCCCTCGATGCGCTGCCCACCGGGACGCGCCCGCGCCCGTTCGTGCGCCCGCTCGAGCCCACCGACGTGTCCCGCACGCTCGGTCCGGGCTTGCCCGGGCTGGTGGCATTCGGGTGCTCGCCCGCGGCGCTCGCACCCGGCGACACGCTCTCCGGGCAGATCGAATGGCACACCGATCGGGCGCTGCCCGCGGGGTCGTACCATGTCGCGGTGCGCTTCGACCGGCCGCTGCCCGCAGGGACGCCGGCGATGCCGCTCGCGGTCAGCAAGGTGTGGCGCAAGTTGGTCGAGCGAGTGCGGCGGGAGCGCTACCGGTTCCGGGCCGATCACCTGCCGGTGGACGGCGCGTTCGGTGTCGACCGCTGGCAGCCGGGCGAGGTCGTGCTCGACCGCTTCCGGGTGGAAGTGCCGCTCGATGTCGCGGCCGGGGACTACGCCGTGAAGGTGGTCATGACGCGCTCGCCGCATTATCCGAACCTGCGCGTCTGGGACCTCACCAGCGATGACGACGTGCTCGATGGTCTGGCGGTCGGCACCGTGCGCGTGCGGCCGCGGGGAGGACGCTGAGCCATGCGCGGACCACGTGCGATCCGCGTTCGGCGTGCGAAGTCCCGCCGGGGCCCGCGTGTCCTCGGGCACGGTCACTCGGGAGGTGCACATGGTTGATGCGAACCGGCGGCCACGGGTCTGCCTGTACGTCGAGTATCTGTACCCGGTGGTGAGCGAAGGCCGGGTGCCGTTCGCGGGCGGCATCGAGGTCCAGCTCTCGAACATGGGCCGCGGGCTCGTGGGCGAAGGCTTCGACGTCACGGTGGTGACCTGCGACTTCGGCCAGCCCGACGGGCTCGAGGCCGGGGGCATGCGACTCTTGAAGAGCTATCCGCCGCGCGGCGGCCTGCCCGTGGCGCGTTTCTTCCACCCCCGGCTCACGCAGGGCATCGCGGCCCTGCACCGTGCCGATGCCGATGTCTATGTGGTCCAGGGCGCCGCGCTGTGGGCCGGCATCGTACGCGACGTCGCAGCGGCCATGGGGCGGCCGTTCGTGTGGCTCGTGGGCCACGACCACGATGTGCTCGCCACGCTGCCGGACGTGCACGGTTGGCGCGACCGCACGTGGGTGAAGCGCGCGATCCGCGGCGCCAATGCCATCGTCTCGCAGACCGAGAAGCAGCGCGCCATGCTGCAGCAGGCCTTCGCGCGCGACAGCGACGTCATCTCGAACCCGGTCGAGCTTCCACCCGCGTCCCAGGTCGTCGATGCCGGCGCGGCGCCCGTGGTCGCATGGCTCGCCACCTACAAACCCGAGAAGCGTCCGGAGTGGTTCACGCGCTTCGCCGAGCGCCATCCCGACGTGCGCTGCCGCATGGCCGGCGTGATCCCGATGCCGCCCATGTCACGCCAGTCCTGGGAACAAGCGCAGGCCGCGGCGGCGCAC
>JBEBGT010000499.1:0-3223 GCA_040081365.1 Candidatus Eiseniibacteriota bacterium
GCCCGGCAGGCGTCGTCGAGCGAGTCTCCAGCGGCGAGACTCGCGATCTCGGCGTCGCTCACCAGGCCATGCAGGCCGTCCGAGCAGGCCACCAGCGTGTCGCGGTCGCGCAGCGGTTCACCCACGGCCACCACGTCGACCTCGATCTCGGCCGACACCCCCACGCTGCGCGTGACCACATTGCGGCGCGGGTCGAGCTTGGCTTCCTCGAGCGTGATCTGCTGTCGCGCCACCAACTGGGCGACCAGCGAGTGGTCGGTGGTGATCTGCCGCGCTTGCCCGCCGCGCACCAGATAGGCGCGCGAGTCGCCCACGTGGCCCACCAGGGCCTCGTCACCGCGCAGCGCGATCACCGTGCAGGTGGTGCCCATGCCGCTCTGCTCGTGGTGCGCGCAGGCCTGGTCCCAGATCTCGTGGTTAGCGGTGTGGATCGCCCGGGCCAGGGCCGTGGGCAGATCGTCGGCCGGCGCGGCCTGCAGCTCGCGCAGCACGATCTCCACGGCCATCCGGCTGGCCACCTCGCCGGCGTTCGAGCCACCCATGCCGTCGCACACCACAAGCAACCGGTCGGCCACGTGGGCCTCGCCGGGCTGGGCCGCCCACAGCGCATGGGAATCCTCGTTCCCGGAACGCTTTCGGCCAACGTCGGTTGCGGCGGCGGTGCTGATCGAGAACTGAGCGGGGTTCAGGCGGGCATCCCTTCGGGGCAGGAGTCCGGTCGGGTGGGGAAAAGCAGCGCGCGGCATTGTGCCCCGAGGCCGGAGCAGATTCAACCCATTCTGCGCCAGCAGGTTGGCGGGTGCATCCGGGCCTACGACCCGCCAACCCACTGCTTCACAAAGGCTTGCAGGAAATCTGTGTTCCACTTGAAACTTTTGGACTGAGTCCATCGTTATACTGACACGCACTTTGAACCGAGTCCCCCGCCAGACCCGTGCGATGACCCGAGGTGAGGCATGACCCTGAGCGAACTGTCCCGCCGCGAGCGGAAGAAGGAAGAGACCCGCCGGCGCATCTTCGAGGTCGCGATCGCGCTCTTCCGCGAACGCGGCTTCGAGGCCACGACCGTCGACGAGATCACCGAGCGCGCCGATGTCGGCCGCGGCACGTTCTTCAACTACTTCCCCAAGAAGGAAGCCGTGCTGGCGTACCTGTCGGAGGAGCGCGTCGCGCTCGCCGAGGAGAACGCCGCCGCGCTGCTGGGCGACACGGCCACGGCGCGCGCGAAGCTGCACGACATCTATGCGTTCGCCGCGTCCGCCTACATCCAGGATCGCGAACTGTCGCGCTACGTGTTCGAGGAATGGATGCGCCAGGCGTTCGCGCCCACCGAAGAGGCCGGCAATCGCTGGCAGGCGTTGGTGACCGCGGTCATCGAACAGGGGCAGTCCTCCGGGGAGCTGCGCAGCGACGCGCCGGCACTGCTGCTGGAGTCCATGCTGAGTTCGATCTACATCACCACGCTCTACTACTGGCTGTGCTGCCCGACGGGCTCGGGTGAGTCCAAGACGGTGCCTCACGGTGGCGAAGCGGCGCTCTCGACCTCGTTGCTCGACAGCCTGCGCCTGCGCATCGACCTCGTGCTGGATGGCATCGCCGCGAAGGGAGGCCGCGCATGAATCGCATCTCCGTTCGCATGCTCCTGGCCCTGCTCGCGGCGTGCGCGATCACGGCGCCGGCGCATGCCGCGCGCAAGCCCGTGCTGGCACCCAACGACACGCTGCACCTGTCGCTCGACGCCGCCATCGCGCGCGCGTTCGAGTCGGGCTCCGACATGCAGGTGGCGCGTGCCAGCGTGGGCATCGCGCAGGGTCGCGTGAAGGAAGTGCTGGCGCAGGCCCTGCCGCAGATCACCGGCACGGTGAGCTACAACCGCAAGTTCGATTCGGTGTTCCGCGACATCGCCACCACCGACACCAGCGGGCTCGGCGACCTGTTCTCGAACACGTCGTTCGGCGCCATCCACGGCTGGACCACCGACCTCACCGCATCGCAGCTGCTGTGGTCGGGTGGCCGCGTGGGCGCCGGGATCGCGGCCGCCAGGGCGGTGCACCGCTCGGTGGCCAGCGACCGTGCGCAGGCCGAAGCCGATGTGCGGCTGGCCGTGCAGCAGTCGTACTGGAACGCACTCTACACGCATGAAGTGGTGGCGATCGCACAGCACGGCCTGCGTCAGGCGCGCGAGCACCTGCGCCAGGTGGAGCTCTACCGCAAGCAGGGTTCGCGCTCGGAATACGACCTGCTGCAGGCCCAGGTCGATGCCGCCAACTCCGAGCCGCCGGTGGTGGCCGCACGGAGTGCAGCACAGCTCGCGCTCTTGAGCCTCAAGCGCGCGCTCAACCTGCCGCTGTCGCAGCCGCTGGTGCTCGACTCCCCGCTCTCGTTCGGCGACCGGCAGTTGCCGGTGCCGGCCGAGGCCCCGAGTGACGCCAGCGTCCGCCCGGCGGTGCAGAGCGCCGAGGCCGCGGTGGCCGCACGCCGGGCCGCACTTCGCGTGGAGAAGTCGGGCCGCTGGCCGCAACTCACCGCCTCGGCCTCGGTACTGCACCAGGCGTTTCCCCCGGACGGCTCGCCCGAGCGCGACCAGTTCCAACGCTCGATGGACGCCACGCTCAAGCTGGAGTGGCCGCTCTTCCAGGGCTTCCGCACGTTCGGTGCCGTGCAGCGCGCCAACAACGAGTTGCAGCAGGCCATGGCGCAGCGCGACGTGGCCAAGCAGACCGCCGAGATGGAACTGGCGCAGGCCGAGCTCGCCGTGCAGGAAGCGCTCGCCACGTTGGTCGCACGACGCGGCACCGCACAGCTGGCCGAGCGCACGCATCACCTGGCCGATGTGCGCTGGCGCAACGGTCTGGGCACGCAGCTCGAGGTGTCCGATGCGCGACTGCAGATGCTCAACGCGCAGGTGAACGAAGTGCTCGCGCTCAAGGACTACCGCTTGTCGCTGGCGCGGCTCGATCGCGCCGCGGGCCGGCCCGTGGCCACCGAGATGAAGACCTTCGAAGAACTCACGTTCGACCCCATGCCCAGTGAGGATCGCTGACCATGACCATCCACGTTCGCGCGCTCATGACCGCCGCCCTGCTGGCCGTGCTCGCCGCCGGCTGCGGCGGAGCGGCCAAGAAGCCAGCCGCAGCGGGCTCGCCCGCCGCCGAGGCCGCCGCCATCGCCGATGCCGCCCTGCTCGCCCCCACCGACGTCGCGGTGGCGCACCGTCTGGACC
>JBEBGT010000500.1:0-3221 GCA_040081365.1 Candidatus Eiseniibacteriota bacterium
GGCACGCACGTCGCGGGCCCGAAGCCCGCGACCGCCCGCATGCCGCTCGCGAACCGACCCTCCGGGCCGCTAGGGAGTCGGGGCAACCGTGGTCGTCTCCCGGGGAGCCTTGTCGACGGCGCGCAGGCGCTCGATGGGCCGCAAGATGTCCTGCGAGAAGATGAAGATGAACAGCGAGCCCACGAGCACGAGGCCGACCTTCTGGAAGTTGATGTAGCTGCGGCCCGACATGGCGCGCCGGCGCACCGCCTCGATGAGTGCGAGCGTGATGTGCCCGCCATCCAGCAGCGGCACCGGCAGCAGGTTGAACGACATGATGGCGAGGTTGATCATCGCGAGCAGGTACAGAAAGCTGTCGAAGCCCTGTTTGGCGGAATCGCGCGCCATCTGCCCGATCAGGATCGGACCGCCCACCGCCTGCCGGTAGTACACCGGCCGCGACAGCGTCATCCACAGGTTCTTGTACACCAGCTTCACGAGCGAGCCGGTCCCACCGAAGGCCGCGGGCACCGCGGCCCCGAAGCCCAGCTTGTCGACGAACGTGAGGCCGCGCTCGGCGCCGATGCCGACGTAGCCGTTCTTGCTGTCCGGGTGCTCGGGGTCGGCACGCATCGGCGTGAGCATGAGCTCGTACGGCTTGCCCTGCCGCTCGAGCCGGAAATGCACGGGCTGGTCGGCCTTGCCCTTCAGGTTCTCGACGATGTCCTCGAACCAGCGCACCGGCTGGCCGTCCACGGCCAGCACCTTGTCGCCCTCGAGCACGCCGCCGCGATAGGCCGGCATGCCGGGCGCCACGCTGCCCACGGTAGCCGGAGTCGGTGGCGGGTTCAGTGCATCGAACCACTTCTGGGCCTGCCCTGCCGGGATCGTGACCATGAGCGGCTGGCCGTCGCGCAGGAGCCCGAGCTGCGCGGGCTGTTTGTCGTCGAGCTCGCTCGCCGCGCGGGCGAGCTCGTGCCAACGCGTGAGCGGCTTGCCCTCGAGGCTCGTGAACTGGTCGCCCTCGCGCACGCCCGCCTCGTAAGGCGCCGAGCCGGCGTCGAGCTTGCCGAACAGGTTCACGTAGTCGACCTGGCGCATGCCGGTGACGAACATGGCGAGCACGACGAAATACGCCACCACCAGGTTCGCGGCCGGACCCGCGACCGCGATGATCATGCGGCCGTACCACGGGTGCGTGAGGAAGTTCTCGGGCCCACCCTCGGGCATCGAGCCGTCGTCCTTGAGAGAATCGCCCGCCATCTGGACGAACCCGCCGAGCGGAATCCACGACAGGCAATAGCGCGTTCCGCCGTGGCTGAACCCGATCATCTCCGGGCCCATGCCGAGCGAGAACTTGAGCACGGTCACCTTGCGCCACTTGGCCGCGAGGAAATGACCCAGCTCATGGAAGAAGATGACGATCCCGAGCAACGGCAACACCGGCCAGAAGCTCAGGAAATTACTGAGGAAGCTGGAACCCACGGCTCCTCCTTGGGCGTTGGGACCGAATGCGAAGCTACTCTCGTGACTTCTGAAGCGTCAAGCACTTACCCGGTTCATCGGCCCCCGGGGACGGCCACTTTCGACCAGACCGGGTCAAGTCGTACGAGCGTGCTCGCGGAGCACCTCGGCGTAGGCCGCGAGCGTGCGTTCCGCCGTGTTCGCGCTGCTGAAAGCCTCGACCGCGCGCCGCCCGCCGGCCACCCAGGCGGCCCGCTCGTCCGCGTGCTCCAGCGCCCGGACCAGCGCGCTCGCGACCGCGGCGGGCTCCAGGGCTCGCACGAGCCGGCCACTGACGCCGTCGCTCACGACCTCGGGCACGCCGCCCACCGCGGTCGCGACGATCGGCACCCCGAGCACCTGCGCGTCGAGCAACGACGTGCACAGCCCCTCGAGATGGCTCGAGAGCAGGAACACATCGAACTGCCGCATGAGCGCGCGCACCTCGGCATGGAAACCGGGCATATGCACGTGCGATTCCAGGCCGAGTTCGGCGCGCCGGCGCTCGAGCGCTGGACGGCACTCGCCCTCGCCCAGCCACACGAAGTGCGCCCGCGGTCGCGCCGCGATCACCGCCGTTGCCGCCTCGAGCGCCAACTGGTGGTTCTTGTGCGGCGCGAGGCTCGCCACGGTCCCGACGATCTCGGCATCCGCCGGCAGGCCGAGCCAGCCCCGCAGCGCCGGCGCGGCGCGCTCGCCCGCCGCGCGCACCTCGGCGAAGTCGACACCGCTCGGCACCAGCGCGAGCCGCGCGGCCGGCACGCCCGAGGCCACCATGGCGGCGCGCACGCCCTGGCTGATGCACAGGTAGCGGTCCACCGGCAGCGCGTACTTGAACGCACTGAACGGATTCGTGCGCACCTTGAAGTCGACGCGGCGGGACACGAACACCGCGGGCACGCCGGCCCAGCGGGCGGCGGGCACGCCGACGGCATGCGCGTGGGCACTGTGGGCATGCGCGACGTCGGCGCGGAACGCCCCCAGCGCGCGCATCGCCGCCCAGGTGCCGAAGGGCGAGATCTCCCCTCGCGTGTTCCAGGTGCGCGCAGCGAAGCCCTCGGCCCGCGCGCGTTCGAGCAACGGGCCGTCGGGCGCGAGCAGCAACTGCTCGTGACCGCGTCCTCGCAGCTCACGCATGAGGAGCAGCGCCTGACCCTGCCCGCCGCGCCACGTGCGCCCGGTGTCGAGATGCGCGATGCGCACTAGCCCACCCGCGACGGGGCCAGCCCCAGTTCACGCAGGCACGCGGCGAACTGCTCGCCCACCGCCTGCGGTGTGCCCAGCTCCACGGCGCGCAGGTGTCCCGCCGCACCCAGCCGCTCGCGCTCGGCGGGCGACTCGATGAGCCGGGCCAGCACGTCGGCCAGGGCCTCGGCATCGCCGCGCGGCACCAATCGCAAGTGCACGCCATCCCCGAACACCTCGCGCGGCCCTTCGCCATCGCCGGTCACCACCGCCCGGCCCGCGGCGAGCCCCTGCCAGAGCTTGTGCGGGATCACGCGCCCGGTCTTCTCCCCCGTGCCGAACGCGCCGAGCGCGATGTGCGTGGGCTCCAGCACGCGCGGCGCGTCGGCATAGGCGAGCCGGCCGGTGAACTCCACGCGCTGGAGCTTGGCCTGCGTGGCGAACTCGCGCGCGCTGTCGTACTCGATGCCGTCGCCCACCAACTGCACCACGAACGCCGGCAGCGTGGCGGCGCGCTGCTCGAGCCGCACCACGGCCTCGAGCAACGTGCGCAC
>JBEBGT010000501.1:0-3217 GCA_040081365.1 Candidatus Eiseniibacteriota bacterium
GTGCAAGACGACTCGTGCGACGTGTGCGACGACCGCTTCGTGCCGTTAGCACCCAGCAACGTGCGCTTCGCCTACACGATCATGGGCCCGGTCGACCGCCCGCCCGCGGTGGCGCTCACCTCGCCGCCCGCCGGCACGCTGGGCGAGCCCGGCGACCTGCTGTTGGTGGGCTGGAGCGCCAGCGACCCCGACCAGGTGACGCGTGTGCGCGTGTCGTTCGAGTCGCCCGCCACCGGCAGCGTGGCCTTAGGCGAAGCCGGACCGGGTGCTCCCGGCGGCGGTTACGCGCTGCCCTGCCTGGGGCCCGTGGACCACGTGGGCCAACTCGTGGTGACCGCCTACGACGAGCACGGCCATCGCGACCAGGGCCGCGCGGCGATCCCATTCACATTGCGCGGCGGTACGTGCAGCGCGCCGCTCGCCACGTTCCAGGTGACGCCCTCCCCATTCCGCGGCGCACTCACCGTGTTCGCACCCGGCACCGGGGTGCTTCGCGTATTGGACGCGAGCGGCCGCGTGGTGCGCCGGTTGCCCGCGAACGGCGGCCCCGTGCAATGGGACGGCCACGACGACCGCGGCGGCAGCACCGCCGCCGGCATCTACTGGGTGCGCTTCGACGGCAGCGCGGGCACGATCACCAAGCGCGTGGTGAAGCTGGGGCGGTAGCCGGCAAAGGGCTCGGCTTCTATGAAACTTCCGCCTCCCACGGGTCACAGGTATACCGCGGCGCAACTTGTTGGCGTGGCTACACCATTACAGCAACTACGACAATTTACATATTCGGCCTTGACCCCAGGGGGGGGTAGGAGCTTAGCGTGAATCCCACACGACCCCCGGCGTGCTTTACACGCGATCCAGAGCCCGAGCGAATGTCCCGGCGCGACTGTACGGTTCGTATCGACGAGATCGCGGATCCCAGTGGGGGGAATGATGGCCGCACGTTCGCGTCATCCCGGCACACCATCAGGCTTGCACGAGTTGATCGAGCCTCTGTCGCTCATTGCCGCGTTCTCGCGTCCGAACCGCGGATCGACGCCGACGCGGACCTCCACGTGGTGCCACCCATGGCCTTTAGTCGCGCGCGGAGCCGCATTGGCCGCCATCGCCATCGCGCTCACCTTCGCGAACCCATGCCCGGCCGGAGCGGCTGGCGCCAATCTGGCGTGGAACGCCTGCCTTTCCGAAGGCGGCGCCGCCAACAAGGACTTCGCCTGTAACAGCAACACGGGCACGAACGTCCTGTACGGCTCGTTCGTGCTCGCGGCCAGTCAGCCCCTGTGCACCGGCATCGAGGCCACGGTGGAGATCTCAGCGTCGGCCGACAGCCTGCCGGCGTGGTGGCAGCTGTTCAACGTCGGCGCCTGCCGGCGCACTTCGCTCGCCGCTTCGTTCGAAGTCTCGAGCGACCCCGGCACGAGCTGCACGGACATGTGGCAGGGCACCGGCGTGGGCGGCTTGGGCGCATACCACACCTACTGGACGATACCGCAGGTGACGAGCGGCCAGGCCAACCAAGCGAGCATTCGATTCGGGGCCGCGGTTCCCGTGGATTCGCCCCTTCAGCTGACGGCAGGTGTGGAGTACTACGCGTTCAAGCTCATGGTGAACAATGCCAAGAGCAACGGGGCCGGCTCCTGCAGCGGCTGCTCCACACCCGTCTGCATTCTGCTCTCGAACCTGAACGTCGTGCAGTCGGACAATCAGCACGAATCACTGACGGTCGCCCAGACCTCAAACCTCGTGACCTGGCAGGCGGCGACTAGCTGCCCCGGTGCGATGGCGGCGCAGAACATCACGTGGGGGCAGATCCGGAGCGTGATGCAGTAGCCACCCGACCGGTGCTGGCCAATTGGCTCTTCCGGGTCTGGTGTGGCTGAAGTTGCTGGGGCGGGCGGCATAGCGGCCTGATAGATTCAGCGCGGACCCTTCTCGGAGGATGCGCGCTTGAGTGAGATCCACAGCCTGTACGCAGCGGTTCTGGGCCTCTCCGGCCCTTGGAGCGTCGAGCGCGTCGAGACCAAGCTCGACAGCGGTGAGGTGCACGTGACGGTGGCGTTGCCGGCGAACACGCGGTGGGTATGCCCTGAGTGCCACGCCGAGGCGCCGATCCACGACCACCAGGACCGTAGCTGGCGCCATCTGGACACTTGCCAGTTCCACACCATCGTTCACGCGCGCGTCCCGAGGCTCAAGTGCCCGACGCACGGCGTTCGCCAGTTGAAGGTGCCGTGGGCGGAGCCCGGCTCGCAGTTCACGGCCATGTTCGAGGCGCTGGCGATCGACTGGCTGAAGCAGGCGACCATCGTCGCCGTCGCCAAGCACCTGCGCATCAGCTGGGACGAGGCCGCGGGCATCCAGTCGCGCGCTGTGAAGCGCGGCCTGGCGCGACGCGAGCAGGTCTCGCCCAAGTACGTCGGTGTCGACGAGACGAGCTTCCAGAAGCGGCACGAGTACGTGACCATCGTGAGTGATCTCGAACGCACGCAGGTGATCCACGTGGCCGATGACCGGACTCAGGCCAGCCTGGACGGGTTCTGGACTAGCCTGCCGCGCGAGCGGCTGAACGCGATCGAAGCGGTGGCACTGGACATGTGTGCGCCGTACATCCAGTCGACGCTGCTGCACGTGCCGGCAGCGGACCAGAAGATCGTGTTCGACAAGTTCCACATCGCCCAACTCCTCAGCAGGGCGCTGGACCAAGTACGACGCATGGAGAGCCGCAGGCTCGGCGCTCTGGGTGATTTCGGCCTCAAGGGCACGCGGTTCCTGTGGCTGCAGCACCCGGGGACGTTCACGCGTGAGGAGACTAGGGAGTTCGAGGAGCTGCGGGCCCGGAACCAGCGGATGGCGCGTGCATGGGCGCTCAAGGAGACCGCGATGGCGATCTTCGACCTGAAAGCCGCATGGGCGGCTCGGCGCAACTTCGCGATGTGGTTCCAGTGGGCCATCCGCAGCCAGCTCGAGCCGATCAAGCGCGTGGCGCGCACCCTGCTCCGGTACTGGGACCAGATCGAGAACTACTTCCGTCATCGCATCACCAACGCCAGTCTCGAAGCGACGAACACGACCATCCAGCAGGTGAAGCGCCGCTCACGCGGCTTCCGCAATCGCGACCGGTTCCGCGAGGCGATCTACTTCCACTGCGGCGGGCTCGATCTCTACCCGGCGGGGATCACGCGGCATGCTTGAATCCAGCCACACGAAACCCGGAAGAGCC
>JBEBGT010000502.1:0-3214 GCA_040081365.1 Candidatus Eiseniibacteriota bacterium
GCACTATGTCGGCTGCGGGGCTCCTGCCCAGGACGGGCATGACCGAGTTCGGGCCGCCATGGCCCTCCACCGCACCCCCAGGACCCGGAGCCTCAAGCCCGCCAGGAATGACCTCGATCCGCCGCCTTTCTCGACTCGCCCTGCCGGTGCTCGTCGGCATCGCCACGTTCGTGCTGCCCGGCCGCGCGCAGGCGCCGCTGTCGCCGCGTTTCGCGTTCGCCGACACCACGCTGCTGCGCGACACGCTTGACTTGAAGTTCGACCGCCTGTTCGAGACCGCGGACAGCCTGCGCGTGCTGCCCGACTCGCTGCGCGCGCAGATGATCCGCTTCCGCCTGCCCATGTACCGGCTCGTGGCGATGGCCGACTCGATGGGCGTGCCAGTCGATTCGGTGGGCGCGATCATCCTGCGTGAGAGCTTCAACCCGCTGTCGATGGTCGTAGGCGCGGCGTCACGCACCACGTTCAAGTACACGAGCGGCTACCAGGTCGGTCGCACATCGTCGGTGTGGTCGAACGGCGCCGACTACACGCTCGTGCGGGGGGCGCTCTTCCTGCGCAACGGCACGAACATCTCGATGGACCGCTCCACGGCTGGAAACCGGCTCAGCCTGCGCCAGGAGCGCACGTCGACCTCCGAAGCCAACTGGCGGTTGAATCCCGGTTGGTCGGTGGGCGGACGCCTGGCCATGTCGGGCTTCGACAACCGCAGCCCGGGCGCGGTCGGCGACGAGGGCGAGACCAAGAACGACATCCAGTTGTCGACGCGTACGCGCCGGCCGCTCATCAAGACATCCGAGACCGACCTCAACTCCGAACTCAACCTGTTCGCGGGCTTCCTGGACCTCAAGAACTTCTCGCAGATCAAGCGCGGGCTCTCGAACGACATGAACGGCCGGCTGCGCCTCACCCGCGGCAGCTGGCTGTCGCACGACCTGAACGCGGGCTTGAATGGCAACCTGTCGCGCACGCGTGCGCCTTCGGCCGTCGCCAGCCTGCGCACCAGCGACTTCTCGGCCAACGTGCGCGGCGCGCTGCAGGTCTACCAGCAAGCCCCCGTGGGCATGAACGTGAACTACGCGGTGCGCAGGACGCGCGTCGAGACGCCGACCGATGCCGACACGATCAATCGCATCAATACCTCGAGCGCCACGGTGGACGCCACGGTACGGCTGCGGCTCGACAACGATCGCTACCTGAACATCACGGCCAATGCGGGCAACAACCGTTCGCTGAACGGCACGCGCTTCGACAACGGGCTCAAGGCCCAGTTGCGTTGGGTGCAGGCCCCGTGGGCGCTGGACGCGGACTACTCCGACCTGCTGGGCGACTCGCGCTTTCCCCTGCGCGCCGCGCGTGCCGGCGGCTACAACGAGAAGGCCGACAACCGCACCGCCAGCGCCACGCTCACGCGCCCGATCGGCCGCCGGCTCACCGCCAAGCTCACCAGCAACATCTCGCTGCAACAGTTCCGCTCCGTGGCCACCGCCACCGAGTCCTCGCCCCCCACGCCACGCGACATCTACCGCCAGTCCTACAAGGCCGAGACGCTCTACAACCCGTCCGAGCGGCTCAACACGGCGGTGGCGTTGGACGTGGGGCTGTCGCGCTCGATCAACCTGCCCGCGGCGTCCACCGGCAACAACTCCGACACGCGCAGCTACCGGGCCGAGTGGCGCTGGAGCTACCGCATGCTGCGCGGGCTCACCGCCTCGCAGTCGAACACCGTGCAGGCCAACTACGAGTTCTTCCCGTTCGCCGAGAAGCGCAACGGCCTCGGGCTGGACTTCAACTCGGTCACCACGCTGGCCGCCGTGCTCACGCCGCGGCTCACCATGGACGTCATCCACAACGCGCGTCAGCAACCGCGCGGCGACTGGCAGGTGCAGCCCGACGGCACGGGCGTGCTGCTGCCCTCAGACGAACAGCTCGACTACACACTGCGCTCGCGCGTCACATGGTCACCCTCGCGCGCCGTGTCCCTGACGCTCACGCCGGAATACCTGGCCAACAACCGAAATGGCACCAGCAACGGCGTCGAAGCCCCCACGCGCCGCAGCCGCCGGCTCAACTTCGCGGGTGGCGCCAACCTCAACCTGCCGGTGGGCCGCAAGGGCCTGCTCACCGGCACGATCAGCCGGACGTTCTCGGCGGACCGTAGCACCAGCTATAAGAGCGGCCTGCCGCAGCCGTCCTCACTCGTGGAACAGGACTACTGGAACGGCTCGCTCCAGTTCTCATGGGAGCTCTGATCATGCGGACCTCGCCCCATCGCAGCCTCCTCCTTGCCCGTCTCGCGCTCACCGCACTCCTCGCGCTGCCGCTGGGCTGCGTGAACCCCTTCAAGCCCGCTGACCCGGAGATCGGCGTCGGCGGGATCACGGTGGAGGAGGACTTCCGCACGCCGGAGTCCCTGCTGGGGACCATCGAGCTGGCATTGAGCGCCAAGGCGAACGGTGCGTCGGCCTACCAGAACTCGCTGGCGGACGGCTCCAACGGCGGGCTGGCGTTCCTCGCCTATCACGATGACGCCATGAAAAAGGTGTACACCGGCGACATCAAGGAGCCGTGGACGCTTGAGGACGAGGGTCGCGTGCCGTCGTCGCTGGCGGCCGTGCGCTCGCAGGACGAGTACACGTTCAAGTTCATCGTCGACAACACGCTGCTCGAACTGGACGACTTCCCGACCAACGACGCGGACACGGGATTGGTGCATCGCCGCTACCAGCTGCTGGCCAAGTCCCCGACCAGCGGCAGTGACACGCAGGGCGAGATCATCATGATCGGCTATGCGGACATTTCGTTGCGTAGGGACAAGACAACGGGCCGCTGGGCCGTGTTCCGCTGGGTGGACCACCTGGACCCCGCCGTGGGCGCCCTGCCGGCCGCCGATGTGCAGCGCTGCTTCAGCTACCGCCGGCTCAAGTCGTTGACCGGCATCTGATCGCGCCGGTTCATCGAACCTTGACTCCCGTACCGGGCACCGAGGTGTAACATGAGGACCATGACCTTCCCGCGTCGGCTCATCGCAGTGCTCGCCCTGGGGCTCGTGCCCATGCTGCTCTCGGGCTGCTTCAATCCGTTCTCGCCCGAGGTGCTGAGCAAGCGCGTGACCAGCAACGCCCCTGAGCCGAACTCGCCCGAAGAGGCCGTGCGCCTGTTCGAGTGGTGCTGGGTCAATCGCGGCGTCGAGGAGTACAAGGAACTCTTCACC
>JBEBGT010000503.1:0-3207 GCA_040081365.1 Candidatus Eiseniibacteriota bacterium
CGCGGTCTTGCTGCACGACGCGGGCAAGCCCTCGTGCACGCGGCGAGAGCAACGCGACGGCCGCGAACGCATCGTGTCGCCGGGGCACGACGTGGCGGGCGGCGCGCTCGCGGCGGCGTTCCTGGAACGCATCGGCGCGCCGCAGTCGCTGAGCCCGCGCGTGGTGCCGCTGGTGGTGGAGCACATGGCACACCTGCAGGCGGCCACCGATCGCAGCGTGCGCCGGCTCGCCGTGCGCTTGCAGCCCGAGACGGTGCAGAGCCTCGCGGTCGTGATCACCGCCGATCACTCGGGCCGTCCGCCCCGGCCCGCGGGCGCGCCCGCCGCACTCGTGAGCCTGCTCGAGCGCGCCGGCAAGCTCGCGGTCGCCGCCGCGGCGCCGCGGCACGTGTTGTCGGGCTGGCACCTGATCGAAGCCGGCCTCGACGAAGGCCCGGATTTGGGCGACATCGTGCGTGCGGCCTACGAAGCGCAGCTCGACGGCGCGTTCGCGGACTTCACCGGCGCGTTGCGCTGGTTGTACGCCCATGACATGTGGGGCGCGCGGCTGGCACTCGCGGCCGCGCGCGCGCGCGCGGCGCTGCCCGCCGGCTTCGCCGAGCTGTCCGGTGCCGCGTGGCAAGCGCGTTGGGACGACACCGCGCTCGCACTCTCGGCCCCGCAGGGCCCGGCCTATCGGCGCGAGAGCGAACGCACACTGGTGCGGCTCATGGTGCTCCAGGTCACGCGCGCACCCGACTGATCGCGGCGGCACCCGATTCCGCTTGCCAGCGCGCCGTCGCGTGGCGCAGCTTGGCGGGGACCCCGCGCTTGTTCGCGCCGAACTTCCGTCCGGAGCCCACGCCCCATGTACCTCCAGCGCTTCTTCGACGAACCGCTCGCGCAGGCCAGCTTCCTCGTGGCCGACACGGTGAGCCACGAGGCCATCGTCATCGATCCCAATCGCGACGTGGAGCCGTACCTGCAGGCGGCCGCGGCGCAGAAGTTCAAGATCGTCGGCGTGACCGAGACGCACATCCACGCGGACTACTGCTCGGGCACGCGCGAGCTGGCCCAGCGCGCGGGTGCGCGCGCCTACCTGAGTGACGAGGGCGACGCCGACTGGAAGTACGCGTGGGCCACCGAGCCCAACGTGACGCTGGTGAAGGACGGCAGCACGATCCGCGCAGGCCAGGTGCGGCTCGACGTCATGGCCACGCCGGGCCACACGCCCGAGCACATCAGCTTCACGCTCACCGACGAAGCCGCGAGCAGCGAAGCGGTGGGTGTGTTCACGGGCGACTTCGTGTTCGTGGGCGACGTGGGCCGGCCGGACCTGCTGGAACGCGCGGCGAACATGAAGGGCACCATGGAGAAGGGCGCGCGCACGCTGTACGCGTCGCTCGCGGAGTTCCGCAAGCACTCGCCCGGCCATCTCATGCTGTGGCCCGGGCATGGAGCGGGCTCGGCGTGCGGCAAGGCGCTGGGCGGGCTGCCGGTGACCACGCTCGCCTACGAGCGGCTCACCAACTGGGCGGTGCGCTGCGAGAGCGAGAGCGAGTTCGTGCAGGAAGTGCTGTCGGGCCAGCCCGAGCCGCCGGCGTACTTCAAGCACATGAAGCGCATCAATAAGGAGGGCCCGCCGATCCTCGGACCGTTCCGCGAACCGCCGCGGCTGTCCGGCAGCGACATCGTGGCGGCCGTGGAGCGCGGTGCGCCGGTGGTGGACCTGCGCGCCACGCGCGAGGTGCTGGCGGGCGGCATCCCGGGCGTGCTCGCCATTCCCACGGGCGGCTCGTTCACCAATTGGGCGGGCTGGCTGCTGCCGTACGACCAGCCGCTGCTGCTGCTCGCCAACGACCTCACGCGCGTGCGCGCCGCCGTGCGGCAGCTCGCGATGATCGGGCTCGATCAGGTGGCGGGCTGGTTCGGGCCCGATGCGTTCGAGGCGTGGGCCAGCGCGCGCGGTCCGCTCGCCGTGACCGAATCGCTCGACGCGGCCGAGGTGTTCGCGCGCGCGCAGCGTGGCGAGGTGCACATGCTCGATGTGCGCGGCACGTCCGAATACGCGGCGGGCCACGTGCCGGGCGCGTTGCACGTGCCGCTCGGCGAGCTGGGCGCGCGCGCCGGCGAGCTGCCGCGCGACAAGCCGATCGCGCTCTACTGCGGCGGCGGCACGCGCTCGCGCATCGGTGTGAGCGTGCTGCGCAAGGCGGGCTTCGACCAGCTGCTCGACCAGGGCGGCGGCTTCGCGGGCCACGTCGAGGCGGGGCTTCCGGTCGAGTGAGGGTGAACCGGTACCGGCGGGCCGCGGTGCGCACGGTCGTCGCGGGTGCCGCTCGTCGTCCGCCCGCGCCGGGCGATGCGAGTGGCTCCGCCCGTGCTCACCCGAGCGGACCCGGGCGCACCGATCGCGCCCCGCGCCGCGCGGGTGGTCCGCTGGGCGCACCCGCGCCACGCTTGCGCAAATCGTGCGCGTGGGCCATATTCCCTTGCCCTTCAGACGAGCTGCTGACTCTTTCATCTCTGTGAGGCTATGCCCGTCCGCGAGACCCTGCCCGCTGTGCTCCGTGGTGAAGTCGGAGCCGACCTCTCGGCTTCCGCACGCGCGGAGCTCGAGACACTCGCTCACGATGCCCAGACCGAGAAGCGCCTCACGTGGATGCGTGACGAGCTCGGTGGGCGCCTCAAGCAGCCGGACCCCGCTCCGTCGTGGGGGGTCTACTACCTCCTCGCCGCGGTGTGTGCGCTGCATGGCGAGGTCGAGCGCGCGCAGCAGACGCTGCTCGCCCTGGGTGACAAGGTCCAGGCCGCCAAGAAGTGGGAAGCGCTCGCGGCCATCGCCGAGCGCTCGCTGAGCCTGGTGCAGACGCAGGCCGCCGCGCGCTTCCTGGTGAACGCGCACGAAGGCCTCGGCAAGGATCCGGCCCGCATCGAGGCGCTGTCGCGCGCGTGGGCCATCATGCCGGACGACCTCGAACTCGCGCAGTTGCTCGCCGAGCGCCTGGGCGCCGCGGGCCGCGGTGAGGACCGCCGTGCGCTGCTGGCCGAGCTGGCCGCACGCTTCGCCGAGGACGGGCTCTACAAGGAACTGCAGTCGGCCACCGACGAACTGGCCAAGCACAATGACTGGGAAGGGCTCATCCATGTGGCCGCCGCGCTGCCGATCGTCGCGGGCAAGGGCGCGCTCAAGGAAGCCCAGAAGGTCGCCGACGCCGCGGTGAGCGG
>JBEBGT010000504.1:0-3204 GCA_040081365.1 Candidatus Eiseniibacteriota bacterium
GGTGAGGCATGATCACACCCCACGGTGATCGGCTCCGTTTCCGCTCTGTCGTCCTGGCCGTTGGGCTCCTGCAACTGGCCCACCCCGTCGTGCATGCGCAGGCGGTGCGCCCCGACGTCATGGCCGCCGATGGCGTGGTGCGCGCGAGCGCCCTCGCCGGCAACGTTCTCTACCTGGGCGGTGACTTCACCTGGGTGGGTTATCCCACCGGGGCGCTCGCCAAGTCCGACGCCACGACCGGCGCGCCGGATCCGGGCTTCCCTCGCGTCGCGGACGGCGGCGTCGTGAACGTCGTGATCCCCGACGGTGCGGGCGGCTGGTTCGTGGGCGGCAGCTTCACGCAGATCGGTGGCGTCGCACGGCAGAATCTCGCGCATGTGCTCGCCAACGGCAGCCTGGCCGCCTGGGCACCCGATCCCGATGGGGATGTGATGACGCTGCTGGTGCGCGGCTCGACGCTGATCGTGGGCGGCACGTACAGCAGCATCGGGGGGCAGCTGCGGAACAATCTCGCGGCGGTGAGCACGACCGGGGCCGGGCTGGCCACATCCTGGAATCCGGATGTCGATGGCGGCGTCATGGCGCTCGCGGGTTCGGCGACCGCTGTGTTCGCCGGCGGTGCGTTCTCGAATGTGGGGGGCACGTTCCATCTCGGGCTCGCGTCGATCGATCCCACGAGCGGTGTGCCCGCGGCGACCTGGGCACCCCAGGCGTTCGGTCTCATCTCGACGATGGCGCTCTCGGACACCACGCTCTACATGGGCGGCGTGTTCACGGCGATCTCCGGCCCCGACACCTACTCGAACCTGATCGCGGTGGGGGCCACGACGGGCGCCATCCACGCCTGGAACCCGTCGCCCGACAACTGGGTGCACGATGTCTCGGTGCCGCCGAGCGGCGGTCCGGTGTACGTGGCGGGCGAGTTCACCGCGATCGGCGGTGCGGCCCGGCAGGGTCTGGCCGCGATCAGTCCCGCCACCGGACTCGCGGTGACGAACTGGATCCCCAACTCCGACGGCCCCGTCACGCGTGTCCTGTCGGCCGGCAAGAAGGTCTACGTCGGCGGGTCATTCACGAACATCGGCCTGGCGGCCCGCCTGCGCGTCGCCGCGCTCGACTCGGCGAGCGCCAAGGCCACCGCGTGGGCGCCGAACGCGAACGGCGAGATCACCGCGATCGGGGTGTCCGGCTCGTCCGTGGTCCTGGGCGGCGGCTTCGGGACCTCGAGCATCGGTGGCGTGCCTCGCGATCGCGTGGCCGCGATCGATGTGAGCACCGGCCGAGCCACCAGTTGGAACCCCGGTGCCGACGGCACCGTGGAGGCGATCGCGGTGCAGGGCGGCACGGTGTACCTGGGAGGCGCGTTCGCGACCGTGGCGGGCGCGGCCCTGTCCTACGCGGCGGCCGTGGACCTGCGCAGTGGCGCGCTGCGCGCCGGCTGGAATGCCAATGCGGACGGGGAAGTGCTTGCCATCGCCGCGGGCAACGGCGAGACCTGGTTCGGCGGTCTGTTCACCTCGATCGGCGGCCAGCCGCGCAATGCCGCCGCGGCACTCGACACCGCGACCGGCACCGCGACCGCGTGGAACCCGAGCCCGGGCCCGCCCGGCGGAGCCGTGGTCACGTCCCTCGTCATGAGCGGCAGCACGGTGTTCGTGGGCGGTGGCTTCTCGAGCATCGGCGGGCAGCCGCGTGTAGGCGTGGCGGCGATCGGTGCCAACGGCCTCGCACTGCCGTGGACGGCGAACACGCCCGGCGTGGTGCACGCGCTGGCGGTCTCGGGGACGACGCTCTACATGGGCGGGGCGTTCAGCGAGGTCGGCGGGCAGACGCGCGCCAACATCGCGGCCGTGAACACCGCGACCGGCACCCTGCTTCCGTTGTTCCACCCCGGTTCCTCCGGCACCGTGCTCGCGCTCGCCGCGGTGGGTGACACGCTCTACGCCGGCGGGTTCTTCGGCACGTTCGGCGGCGTACCGCGCGTCTCGGTGGCCGCGGTGACCGCCACCGGCGACATGACGTCCTGGCGCGTGGACTCGCCCGTGGTGATCTACACGCTCGCCGCGACGCGGGCCAATGTCTGCATGGGCGGTGACTTCGTGAGCGCGGGTACGAGCGGCCAGCCGAACTTCGCGATCGCCGGAGTCGGCACCGTGGCCACGGGGGTGGACGACGCACCGCTCGCGACGCGTACCGCGCGCGTGGATGCGGTGGAACCGAATCCCGCCGCGCGCGCGGCACGCGTTCGATTCACGCTGCCCTCGGGCGGCGCGGTGACGCTCGATGTACTCGACGTGAGCGGGCGCCGCGTGGCGACGCTCATGAATGGCAAGTGGCTCACGGCCGGCGAGCACGAGGCGCGGCTCGAGAGCGCGGCTCTGGCGCCGGGCCTGTACCTGGTGCGACTGCGCGCGGGCGCGAGCTCGCACACGACCAAGTTCGTGCGGATCGAGTAGAGATCCGCATCGCGCGGGCTCGCGGCGTGCGCGCGGGCCCGCGGGAGGTTGCGGGGACGCGTGCGTGTGAGCCTCGGGTGTCACGTCGTACGTCATGCTGCCCCGCGTCGGCGCGCATAGGATCGCGCGCTCGCACGCCTGCGGCCTGCGGGGGACGCGATCGGGCGGCAGACGCAGCACTTCGGCGAGCGAGCTGCCGGAGCCGTTGCTCATGCCGCCCCGCGTCGGCGCAGTGCTTCGAGCGCCGCGTCGAGTCGCGCGTCGTAGCCGGCTTCAGGCGGCAGCCGCAGCGCTGCACAGAGCCCGATGCTGATCTCGGAGACCGAGTGCCCCCACGCGGTGAGCGTGGCGCGCAGCTGGTCCTCGTGCGGGGCCTTGATCGTCGGGAGCCTGTCGCGCGCCGTGTCGTGCGGGGTCGTTCGCGGCGCGCGTGCGGGCGTGCGCGCCTTCGCGGGGTTTCCCTCGCGCGCGACTGCGTCAGCGGCGTGTCGCGTCGCGGCTGCCTTTCGCGCCGCGGCTGCCTGCCGGGACTCGGCGCGCTTGCGAGTCATGAGCTCCTTGCCGAGCCGGCGTTCGGCCTCGAGCTGATTGTGCTTGGGGCACAAGAGCCGCACGTTCTGCACGGTGGACTCGCCGCCATGGGCCACGGGCTTCCTGTGGTCGAACTGCAGGCCGCGCCGGCAGCTGCAGCGGCGGCCGTTGGCGGCTTCGAACGTGCAGCGTCCCTGGTCGCGCTTCCACACTGCGC
>JBEBGT010000505.1:0-3200 GCA_040081365.1 Candidatus Eiseniibacteriota bacterium
CGCGGCCCGCGCACCCCTTACCTGGACGACGATGCCGAGCTGCACGACTACTGCTACGTGGTGGCGGGCTGCGTGGGCGAGATGCTCACCCGGCTCGTGACGCGCAGCCTGGTGCATGACGACGACGCGCTCGCCGCGCGACGGCTCGCACTGGCCCCGGTCGTGGGCGAGGCACTGCAGCTCACGAACATCGTGCTCGACTGGCCGGTCGACGTGCGCGCGGGGCGTTGCCACATCCCGGCGTCATGGCTGGCTCGCCATGGCCTGCAGCCACGCGAACTGGTGGGGCGCTCGAGTGCGGCGCGTGAACTGTCGCTGCGGCTGGCCGCACTCGCGCACCACGCCCTCGACCGCGTGCCCGACTACCTCGACACCGTCCCCACCAGCGAGCATCGCTACCGGCTGTTCTGCCTGTTGCCCGCGCTCTGGGCGCGCGCCTCGCTGCGAGTGGCGTTCGCGCGCACCGACTTCCACTCGGCGCCAGTGCGGCCACGGCTGTCGCGCAAGGGTGTGGTCTGGGAAGGCATGCGCGGGCTGCTCGTGCATTCGCTGGACGGTGCCACGCGCCAGGCACTCCGCGTCAACGCGCCGCGCTGAGCGGCCGGTTACCCGGTGGGTTCCGGCTCCGCCACACTCGCGCGCTCGGCCGCCTCGCGCGCGGCGATCTCGCGCAGTCGCACGCTCACCCACAGCGCCCCGCCGAGCAGGACCACCGCGCACAGGCTGGTGGCGACGGGAGCACCGTAGCGCTGGGCCACCGCACCAGCGATGAGCGCCCCGAACGGGGCCGGCCCCACGAAGAACAGCGTGTACAGGCTCATGACGCGGCCGCGATAGCGGTCCTCGACCGTCAGCTGGATGATCGTGTTCGTGCTCGAGACGTAGAGGATGAGTCCGAAGCCCGCGAGCGCCGCACAAGCCGCCATGAGCGGCAGCGAACGCACCCACGCGAAGCCCGCGAGCCCCAAGCCGGCCGCGACGAGCCCGGACAACAGGTGGCGGCGCAACGCCCAGCGTTCACGCGTCACGGCCATGCGCAGCGCGGCGAGCAGGGAGCCGGCCCCGAACGCCGAGAACAGCCAGCCGTACACGCGCGCATCGCCGTGCAGCACGTCCTTCGCGTACACCGGTAGCAACACCGTGTACTGGTAGCCCAGCCCCGAGCAGATGGCCAGCAGGACGAGCAACTGCCGGATGTTGGGCGTACCCCAGGCATAGGCCAGTCCCTCCCGCAGCCGGGCCCCGGCTCCCGAGCGCGGCTCGCGCTCCGCGGCCGGCGCGGGGGCCGTGGCCTCGCGGCGCATGAGCAGCAGGCCCGCGATGACGGCGCCGAACGACAGTGCATTCAACCAGAAGCAGCCCGCCTCGCCCACGGTGGCGACGAGCACACCCGCCACCGCCGGCCCCAGGATGCGCGCCGTGTTGAACGCGGCGGAGTTGAGCGCGATGCCGTTCGGCAGGTCGTCCTTGCCGGTCATGTCGACCACGAACGTCTGGCGGGCGGGCAGGTCGAAGGTGTTCACCAGTCCATGCACGCACGCCAGCGCGATCACCATCCAGGGCTTCACGACGCCAGTGCTCACCACGGTGGCCAGTGCCACGGCCTGCGCCAACATGAGCGACTGGGTCCACAGCAGCATCGTGCGGCGCTCCGTGCGATCGGCCAGCACGCCGGCGAAGAGCGCGAGTGGCAGCACCGGTGCGAACTGGGCGAACGACAGCAGCCCCAGCATGAATGCCGAGTTCGTGAGCCGGTGCATGAGCCAGCCCTGCGCCACGGCCTGCATCCAGGTGCCGATGAGCGACACCATCTGCCCGAAGAAGTAGAGCCGGAAGTCGCGGTGGCGCAGGGCACGCAGGGCATCCGCGAAACGCGGTGCGGGCGCGGCGGGAGTGTGGGCGGGCATGGGGGCGCGAACTTAGCATGACCTCTCGCGTGCCGGATCCGGGGCGTTCCCACTCGCGACGAGAAGCCCGAGTGCGTTCGCCGTCGTCAGGCGCGTGACGTCCGCCCGGTGCGCACGCTACCCTGTCTCGCACGCCGGATCAGGACTGCGGTCCGCCGCACGCCGCCAGTCCTCGTGATCCACTCATGGGAGGCACCGATGGCCGAGATCAAGACGCGCCCGACCGGGGCGTCCGTGGCGAAGTTCCTGGGTGATGTCGCCGATGAACAGCGCCGCGCGGACGCCAAGAAGCTCGCGAAACTTCTGCGCACGGCGACGGGCGAGACCGCGCGCATGTGGGGGGATGCCATCGTGGGCTACGGCACCTACACGCTGCGGTATGCGAGCGGGAAGACGCTCGACTGGCCGCTGCTCGCGTTCTCACCGCGCAAGCAGAGCTTGACGCTGTACGTGACGGGCCTGCGCAAGTACAAGGACCTGCTCGCGAAGCTCGGGCCGCACAAGGCCAGCGGCGTCTGCCTGCACCTGAAGCGGCTGGCGGACGTCGATGAGAAGGTGCTGGTCACGCTGGCGAAGCGCTCGTTCACCGAGGAGCGCAAGAAGGCGAAGGGCTAGCCGGGACGATCCATGAGCAGGTGGTCTGCGAAGCCAGTCTGTCCGTCATTCGCCGCGTCGCGGTCTCCCGGCCGCTCCTTGTGACGGACGGGCATCGGGACGTCTCGGCTCACCGTTCATGAAATGGCCCCGGCCAGGTCGGACCGCGGCGATCAAGGGTGGGCGCGGAACCAGCCGATCACCATGGAGTCGCGCTGCGCCCCGCGCTCGGCCAGGGTGTGGCTGCCGCCCACGAGCACATGCAGTTCGTACTCGCGCCCGAGCGCGTCGAGCCGCGTGGCCAACGCCAGGGACTGGCGCGGGGATACGCTGCGGTCGGCGCCACCGTGCAACAGCAGCAATGGCACGCGCAGCGAATCCGCCCACCGGACGGCCGAGCGGCGGAGCGCCAGCTCCGCGCGCCGGGCTGGGAAGTCCGGCCAGATGTGCGCCGCCGCCCCACGCGCGCGTTCGTCGCCGGCGAGCAGACTGTCGAGATCGGTGAACGCACCCATGACGGCTGCCGAGCGCACGCGTGCGCCATCTCGCATGGCCTGCAACGCCATCATCCCGCCGCGCGATTCGCCGTAGAGATGGAGGTGCGCCGGGTCTGCTCCGGGACGGCCGGCGGCGACGGTGAGAGCGTGGCGCACGTCGTCGACATCGGCGCCGCCCATGTCGTCGACACCCTCACCCCCA
>JBEBGT010000506.1:0-3195 GCA_040081365.1 Candidatus Eiseniibacteriota bacterium
CGAGCCCATGGAACTGTTCCGCGGCGTGCAGGCGACGTGGTACGACGCCGGGCACATCCTGGGCTCCGCCATGACCACGTTCGACTTCACGCAGGAGGGCCGGAGCTTCCGGTTGCTCATGGGCGGCGACCTCGGCCGGCCGGGCCGCGAGATCCTGCGCGATCCCGAGGTGCCCCCGGGGCCCGACGCGTTGGTGCTCGAGAGCACGTACGGCGACCGGCTGCACGACGACGACGCGCACACCGAGATGAAGCTGGTCGACACCGTGAAGCGCACGGTCGAGCGCGGCGGCCGCCTGGTGGTGCCCGCGTTCGCGGTGGGGCGCACGCAGGAACTGGTGGCGGTGCTGCACCGGCTCATCGTGCGCGGTGCGATCCCCGACGTGCCGATCTTCGTGGACAGTCCCATGGCACGCGAGACCACGGCGGTGTTCCGCCGGCATCCCGAGTGCTTCGACGAGCAGACGCTGCGCAAGTTCCGCGACGAGGCGGGTGCGCCGTTCGGGTTCGACCGGTTGCGCTACATCACCACGGTCGAGGAGTCGCGCAGCATGAACGACCGTAAGGGCCCCTACATCCTGATCTCGGCTTCGGGCATGTGCGAGGGTGGGCGCGTCCTGCATCACCTGCAGTACTCACTCGGCGACGCGCGCAACACCATCCTGTTCGTGGGCTATCAGGGACAGGGCACGCTGGGGCGCCGGATCAAGGACGGCCAGACGCCGGTGAACGTGTTCGGTGAGCCGTTCGAGGTGCGCGCCGAGATCGCCGCGCTCGACGGCTTCAGCGCCCATGCCGACCAGGCCGAGATCCTCGGTTGGGTGACGAAGCTCGATCCCATGCCGCGCACCATCTTCCTGGTGCACGGTGAGATCGAGGCCATGGAGACACTCGCCGGGTTGTTGCGGGAACGTACCGGCGCCACCGTGCACGTGCCCGAGAAGGGCCAGGAGTTCGAGCTGTGGACGTGACCGAGTCGCGCTACCAGGTGGGCCAGCGGCTCCACCATCCCCAGTTCGGCGATGGCCTCATCGTCGAAGTGCACACCGATCGCGGCCGCGAGGTGCTCGAGGTCGTGTTCGACGGCGATCTGCGCCGGCTGTCGGCGACGCGCGACTGGGAGATCGTGGACGGCTCCGCGCCACAGTCGAACGGCCATGCGCACGAGGGTACGGACGAGACGGATGCGTCCGATGCCGACGAACCGGCGCTCATCACGCGTCCCATGCCGACCTCGCGCCGGCACTGGCACCCGCAGGGCGACGGCCTGCTGCGTGCTTGGCTCGAGTCGGCCGCCCAGCCGCAGTCGCAGTTCGACCTGCGCGCGGACGCCGAAGCCTGGGCCGGCTGGGCGAGCGCCGACCGGCTGGTGTCGCTCGATTCGCTGCGCGGCGTGGAGCGCTTCCCGCATCAGGAGGCGGCGTGCTTCAAGGTGCTGCGCGATTTCGGCGGGCGCGGCATCCTGGCCGACGAGGTGGGTCTGGGTAAGACCGTGGAAGCCGGCATCGTGCTCAAGGAGTACGTGCTGCGCGGCGCGGTGCGCACGGCACTCGTGCTGGTGCCGGCCTCGCTGTGCGAGCAGTGGCGAGCCGAGTTGTGGGAGAAGTTCGAGCTCGACTTCGTGGTCTCGCGCGGGCCCTCGGGCCAGTGGGGCCGGCACCCGTTCGTGATCTCGTCGCTCGAGACCGCGCGCCATGAACGCCACCGCAAACGCGTACGCGGGGCGGACTACGACATGGTGGTGTGCGACGAGGCGCACCGCCTGCGCAATCACCTCACGTTGGGTTGGAAGTTCTTGAACGAACTCAACCCACGCTATCTGCTGTTGCTCACCGCCACGCCGGTGCAGAACGACCTGCGCGAGCTGTACAACCTGGTCACGCTCGTGCGTCCCGGCACGGTGGGGACGTTCTCGCAGTTCCGGCGCGACTTCCTGTCGGGCCACGACAAGCGCACGCCGCGCAACACGCCGCGCCTGCGCCGTCTGCTGCAGAGCGTCATGATCCGCACGCGTCGCACCGACACGCAGCTGACGTTCGCTCCGCGCAAGGTCGAGACGGTGTGGGTGCCCCAGACCCCAGCCGAGCGCACGCTGTACCGGCAGGTGAGCGAGTTCGTCGCCGACTCCGTGAAGGCGGACCACGGCCTACCGGGCCGACCGCACTATTTCACGCTCATGGTGCTGCAGAAGGAGATGGGCTCGTCGTGGGCGTCGGCGCAGGGCACGCTCGAGAAGCTGGCGAGCCACCCCGACGGCCTGGACCCCAAGCGCGTGAAGCTGTTCGCCGAGCGTGCCCGTGCGTTGGCCGACGACGCCAGCAAGCTGCGCACGCTGGTGCGCACGATCGCGGCACTCCAGGGCGAGAAGGCCATCATCTTCACGCAGTTCCGCGCCACGCAGGACGCGATCGTGAATGCGTTGCGGGCCGAGAACTACACGGTGTCGGAGTTCCACGGCGAGATGGGCTGGCGCGAGAAGGAGGAGTCGCTCGAGCACTTCCGCCACCACGATCAGGTGCTGGTGAGCACCGAGGCCGGCGGCGAAGGGCGAAATCTCCAGTTCGCGCGCATCGTGATCAACTACGACCTGCCTTGGAACCCCATGCGGCTCGAGCAGCGCATCGGCCGCGTGCACCGGCTGGGGCAGGAGCACCCGGTGCGCGTGGTGAACCTCGTGAGCCGCGGCACGCTCGAGGCCTACGTGCTCGAGATCCTCGACCGCAAGATCCGTATGTTCGAACTGGTGGTGGGCGAGATGGAGGAGATCCTCGGAGCGTGGCAGATGCAGGGCTCGTTCGAGGACGAGGTGTTCCGGCGCTGGACCGAGTCCGTGACCCCGAGTGGCCGCAAGCGCCGCTTCACCGAGCTCGCGCAGCATCTGGTCACCGCGCGCAAACTTTACCAGCAGCAGCGTGACAGCCAGAGCATGCTGTTCCATGGCGCGGTGGACCACGAAGCCGAGGAGCCCTCGTCATGAGCGCGGCGGTGAAGGCGAAGCGCGCGCCGGCCAAGAAGGGCCCCGGCAGCAACGGCGCCGGCCGGAACGGGACGAGCACGAACGTCAAGACGGCCAAGAACGGCAAGACCGCCGACGCGATCAAGATCCCGCGCGGCGAGACCGCGGCCGAGTCCCCCGAGTGGCGCCGCTTCGTGGGCAAGTGGTTGGAGACGCATCAGTGCAAGGTCGAGGCGGCGC
>JBEBGT010000060.1:0-11970 GCA_040081365.1 Candidatus Eiseniibacteriota bacterium
CATCTCGCTCGGGAACGGGCCGTGGCCGACGCGTGTGGCGTAGGCCTTGGTGACGCCCACCACTTCGTCGACGACCGTGGGCCCCAGCCCCACGCCGAGCGGCGCGCCCGCGGCACTCGCGGGCGAACTGGTCACGAACGGGTACGTGCCGTGGTCCAGATCCAGCAACGTGCCCTGCGCACCTTCGAGCAGCACACGCTTGCCGGCGCGCAGCGCCACGTGCAGTTCCTCGCCCACATCGCTCACCAGCGGTGCCAGCCACGCGGCCAGCTCGGTGAGCTCGGCGAACAGCGCCGCGCCGCTCATGGCATCGAGTTCGGCCCGGGCCTCGGGGTACTCCAGCCGCAGCCGCGACAGGTTGCGGTCGGCCTGCGCCACGAAATGCTCGCGGTCGAACAGGTCGCCCACGCGCAGGCCGGTGCGCGCGGCCTTGTCGCGGTAGGCGAAGCCGATGCCGCGCCCCGTGGTGCCGATCGCGCCCGGCCCCAACTCGAAGCGCGCTTCGACCGCACGGTGGTAGGGCAGGATCAGGTGCGCCGCCGCACTCACGCCGAGCTGCTGCGACGCCGGCACGCCGCGCGCTTCCAGCTGTACGACCTCCTCGCGCAGCTTCCACGGGTCGATCACCACACCGTTGCCGATCAGGCAGCGGCGGCCCGCGTGCAGGATGCCGGACGGCACCAGATGCAGCACGAGTGTCTCGCCGCGATGGATGACGCTATGGCCGGCGTTCGGGCCGCCCTGGTAGCGCGCCACCAGTTCGGCCGCCTCGGACAGCGCGTCGACGATCTTGCCCTTGCCTTCATCGCCCCACTGGGCGCCCACGATCACAGTGCACGACATTCGGGTGACTCCCCCTGCCGAAAAGGACGCGGCACCTTACGGGTTCCCGCGGAGGGTGTCCACCCTGCCCGGCGAGCCCGCCCCTCGTGGCGTTCCGGCCACGCGAACGGGCTCCAGGGGCGTCTATGCGCTCGCCAGCACCTCGAGCAGTGCCTCGGCCGCATCCATGCCGGCGCGCTTCTGGGCCTCGCTCGTGCTCGCCCCAAGATGCGGCAGCGGCAGCACGTTCGGCAGTGCGAGCAGCGGATGCTCGGCCGGCGCGGGCTCCTTCTCGAACACATCGATCGCCGCGGCTCGCAGCTTGCCGGTGGTGAGCGCCGTGTGCAGCGCCACTTCGTCCACCACGCCACCGCGGGACGCGTTCACCAGCACGGCGTCGGCCTTCATGAGCCCGAACTCGCGCGCCGAGAGCGAATGCTTGGTGCCCTCGGTGAGCGGGACGTGCAGCGTGAGCACGTCGCACTCGCGCAGCACGGTGTCGTAGTCCGCGATCTTCACCCAGTCGAAGCCCGCGGGCGCGGTCTTCACGAGCGGGTCGAACGCCACCACGTGCATGCCGAAGGCGCGTGCGCGCGTGGCCACTTCGCGGCCGATGCGCCCGAAGCCCACGATGCCGAGCGTGCGCCCCGCGACCTCGCGACCCTGGTACTTGGTCTTCTCCCAGCGGCCGGCGCGCAGGTCGCCCGCCGCGCTCGCGGTATGGCGTTCGAGCCCCAACAGCAGCGCGAACGTGATCTCGGCGACCGAGACGCTGTTGGCGTTGGGCGTGTTGCGCACCGCCACACCGCGCGCCTCGGCGGCCGCGCGATCGACATTGTCGAGCCCGGTGCCCGCACGCACCACGACCTTGAGGTCGGGAGCATTCGCCAGCACATCGGCCGTCACCTTGGTGGCGCTGCGCACGAGCAGTCCCTGCACGCCTTTGAGCGCGATGATGAGGTCCGGCGCGGCGAGCCCCTTGGCCTCGACCACGTCGTGACCCGCATCGCGAATGCGCTTCACCGCCGCGGGATCGATGCCGTCACAGGCGAGGACCTTCACGCGAGCTCCCACGCCCGGCGCGCGGCCTCGATCGCACCGGCGCCCGGCCGGCCCAGTGCCTGCGTGCACTCCTCGAGTGCGCCCAACACCACGTAGATGTCCGACAGGTCGTACGAGCCCATGTGGCCGATGCGCAGCATCTTGCCCTTCATGTGGTCCTGCCCGCCCGCGACCGTGATGCCGTGCACTTCGCGCAGGCGCTTGACCGCCGCGCCGGCATCGACGCCCGCGGGCGGTTCGAGTGCGGTGACGGAGTTCGCCGGGCTCTTCGAGAACAGCGTCCAGCCGATCGCCTGCGCACCGGCGCGCACGGCGGCACCCAGACGCTTGTGGCGGTCGTGCACGGTGGCGAGGCCCTCTTCCTTCATCATGGCCAGCGCTTCGCCCACCGCGTACACCAGGCTCACTGGCGGCGTGAACGCGCTCTCGCCGAGCGGTAGGCTCTTGCGGGCCTTGCGCAGGTCCCAGTAGAACCGAGGGGCTCGCGTGCCCTCGATCGCATCGAGCGCCCATGGTGCCAAGCTCACGGTGGCAAGCCCCGGGGGCGACATGAGCCCCTTCTGCGAGCCGGTCACGACCACGTCGATGCCCCACTCGTCCTGCGGCAGCGGATGCACGCCCAGGCCGGTGATGGCGTCGATCACGAACCGCCGGCCACGCGCGCGCGGGGCCTTCGCGATCGCCTGCGCGTCGTGCAACGTGGCCGTGCTGGTCTCGGACTGCGTGCCGAACACGCACGAGATGCTGGCGTCCGCATCGAGCTTCTTCTCGACCTCGGCCACCGGGATGGCGTGCCCCCACGGCACTTCGATCGTCTCGTAGGGGATCGCGTAGGCCTTGCAGATGTTCGCCCAGCGTTCGCCGAACTTGCCGCCGACCAGGCACAGCGCCTTCTTGCCCGGCTCCATGAGGTTCACGACCGTGGCCTCCATCGCGCCCGTGCCCGAGGCCGCGAGCATGAGCACCTCGCCCTGGGTCTGGTGCAGCCAGCGCAGGTCCTCGGTGACACGCTTGTAGACCTCGCGGAACGCGTCGGTGCGGTGGTGCGGCATGACCTGCGACATGGCGCGCAGGATGCGCACGGGGATCTCGACCGGACCCGGCGTGAACAGGCGCGGGCGCGTGGAGGTCTTGGCGGCGGTCACGGGCGGCGTGACGGACATGGTTCGGCGTCTCCCTTCGTACCTAGTGGGCGTAGCGGCCGGGGACGCTGGCGTCCGTGGCCACGGGGTTCGTGTCGATGCTCTCGGCCGCGTCATCCACGGGCAGCGGAGCGCGCTCCAGTGCGTGCTCGAGCACCTGGTCCATGGTGTCGACGGCGATGAACGTGAGGTCCGCGCGCACTTCCTCGGGCACCTCGCTGATGTCCTTCTCGTTGGCGCGCGGGATGATCACCGTGCGCACGCCGGCGCGGCGCGCCGCCACCAGCTTCTCGGTGAGCCCGCCGATCGGCATCACCATGGGCACCGCGCTCATCTCGGCGCTCACCGGCGTGCCCACGCGGTCCGACGTCGCCATGACGGGCGAGATCATGCCGCGCAGCGTGATCTCGCCCGTCATGGCGACGTCGGACCGCGTGGGCACGCCGGTGAGCGCCGAGATGAGCGCGGTGCCCATGGTGATGCCAGCCGACGGCCCGTCCTTGGGCATGGCGCCCTCGGGCACGTGCACGTGCACGTCGATGTCGCGATGGAACCAGCGGTCGAGTCCCAGTTCGGTGGCGCGCGCGCGCGCGTACGACAGGGCGGCCTGCCCCGACTCACGCATGACGTCGCCCAGCTTGCCGGTGAGCTGCAGCTCGCCCTTGCCGGGCAGCACGCTCACTTCGATCGTGAGCAGCTCACCGCCGGTCTCGGTCCACGCCAGCCCGTTCGCCACACCGATGCGCGACCGGCGCTCGAGCGCGGTGTCGGTGTAGCGCTGCGGCCCCAGAGAGGCGGCCAGGTCCGCGGGGCCGATCACCACCGGCTCCGTGAGCGTGCCTTCGGCTTTCTTGCGCGCGACCTTGCGGCACAGCCCGGCCATCTCGCGCTCGAGGCTGCGCACACCGGCCTCGCGCGTCCAGCCGTGCACCAGTTCGCGCAGGGCCTCGTCGCTCACCACGATGTCGCCATCGGCGAGACCGGCGGCCGCGCGCTGCTTGGGCAGCAGGAAGCGCTTGGCGATCTGCACCTTCTCGGTCTCGAGGTAGCCGGGCAGGCGGATGACCTCCATGCGGTCCGCGAGTGCGGCGGGGATCGAGCCCATGGAGTTGGCCGTGCAGATGAACATGACCTGCGACAGGTCGAAATCGACCTCGAGGTAGTGGTCGTTGAACGTGTGGTTCTGCTCCGGGTCCAGTACCTCGAGCAGCGCACTCGACGGATCGCCGCGCCAGTCGGAGCCGAGCTTGTCGATCTCGTCCAGGAGGAACACCGGGTTGCGGCTGCCGGCGCGGCGCAGGCTCTGGATCACACGGCCCGGCATGCTGCCGATGTAGGTACGGCGGTGGCCGCGGATCTCGGCCTCGTCTCGCACGCCGCCCAACGCCACGCGCACGAAGCGCCGGCCGAGCGCGCGCGCGATCGACTTGCCGAGCGACGTCTTGCCCACGCCCGGCGGGCCCACGAAGCACAGGATGGGCGCTTTGTTCTTGCCCGTGAGCTTGATCACCGACAGGTATTCGACCAGCCGCTCCTTCACCTTCTTGAGCCCGAAGTGGTCCTCGTCAAGTACCTGCTGGACGTTGGCGATGTCATGGTTGTCGGGCGTGACGGTCTTCCACGGCAGCGCGGCGAGCCAGTCGATGTAGCTGCGCACGACCGTCGCCTCGGGCGACATGAAGCTCATGCGCGCGAGGCGCTCGAGCTCCTTGGTGGCCTTGGCGCGCACCTCGCGCGGCATTTTGGCTTTGCGGATCGACTCCTGCAGCTCGTCGAGCTCGCTCGAGAACTCGTTCTGGTGCCCGAGCTCCTTGCGGATCGCCTTCAGCTGCTCGTTGAGATAGAACTCCTTCTGGTTCTTGTGCACCTGCGTGCGCACCTGACCCTCGATCTTGCGTTCGAGGCGCACGATCTCGAGCTCGGCCGTGATGGTCTCGGACAGCAGCCGCAGGCGCGCGCTGGAATCCGGGGCCTCGAGCAACCGCTGCTTGCCGGGCACCTTCACGAGCAGGTTCGCGGCGATGGTGTGCGACAGCTGCACCGGATCGGTGATCGCGGTGGTCGTCGGCACGACCTCGTCGGGGATGCGGCGGTTCAGGTGCACGTACTCCTGGAACAACTGCAGCGCGTGACGCGTGAGCGCCTCGTGCTCGGGCCCTGCCACGTCGGTGTCGGGCGTGGGCGTGACCTGCACCGCGTAGTAGTCGTTGGACCACTGGAAGCGCTTGACCTCGGCGCGGACCAGGCCTTCCACGAGCACGCGCAGCGTGCCGTCGGGCAGGCGGAACAACTGCAGCACGCGCACGATGGTGCCGGTGCGGAACAGCTCGTCGTGCTGCGGGTCGGCCACTTCGCTGCGCTTCTGCGCGGTCACGAACAGCATGCGGTCGCGCGCCATGGCCTTCTCGATGGCGTTCACCGACGGCAGCCGGCCCACGAGCAGCGGGATGGTCATGTACGGGAAGATCACGACGTCGCGCAGCGGAAGCAAAGGCAGCCGCTCGGACACGCGCAGCACTTCGTCGCCGCGGCGGAACTCGAGCTTGGCGACGGGCGCATCGGCGACTTCGCCGGCTCCGCCCTTGTGGCGCGGCCCGTCGGGACGGGTCGCGGGCTTGCGCAGCTTGGCCGTGGCGGGCTTGGCCGTGGCCGGCTTGGCGGCCGCGGCGGCGGCGTCGGGGACCGGTGTGGCGGCGGCGCGCTTGGGTCTGGACTTCAGCGCGGGCTTCGCGCTGGCCCGGGCGGCGGCCGGCTTCGCACGGGTCGTGCGCTTCGCGGACCGTTTGCGGCGGGGCTTGGTCGGCAATGCAGGCTCCTCGGTCGAGGGAAACGAGAACGGGCGGCGCCGGAGCGCCGCCCGTCTCGGTCAAGCCTCGAGGCGTGAGCCGGGTCGGATCAGGCTTCCTTCCGCCGCTTCTCGCGCTCGCCGCGGAACGTCAGCAGCGGGGGCGCGTTGTTCTGGATCGACTCCTTCGAGATCGTGCAGCCGATGACGTCGGACCGCGAAGGGATGTCGTACATCACCTCCAGCATCGCCTCTTCGATGACGGCGCGCAAGCCGCGGGCGCCGGTGCCGCGGGCGATGGCCAGCTGCGAGATGGCACGCAGGGCGTCCTCGGTGAAATCGAGCTTCACGCCCTCCATCTCCATGAACCGGCCGTACTGCTTGGTGATGGCGTTCTTGGGCTCGGTCAGGATCCGGATGAGCGAGTCCTCGTCGAGCGAATCGAGCGTTCCGACCACCGGCAGGCGGTCGACCAGCTCGGGGATCAGGCCGTAGCGCAGCAGGTCGTCCGGCTCCACCAGCGCCATGAGCTCTCCGGTGTTGCGCTCGTTCTTGGTCTTCACGTCGGCGCCGAAGCCCAGGACCTTCTGGCCCACGCGCTTCTCGATGACCTTGTCGAGACCCTCGAACGCGCCACCGCAGATGAACAGGATGTCCTTCGTGTTCACCTCGATGTACTTCTGCTGCGGGTGCTTGCGGCCACCCTGCGGCGGGACGTTCGCGACCGTGCCCTCGAGGATCTTGAGCAGGGCCTGCTGCACACCCTCACCCGAGACGTCGCGGGTGATACTGGGGTTCTCGCTCTTGCGCGAGATCTTGTCGATCTCGTCGATGTACACGATGCCGTGCTCGGCGTTGACCAAGTTGAAGTCCGCCGACTGCAGCAGGCGCACGAGGATGTTCTCGACGTCCTCACCCACGTACCCGGCTTCCGTGAGGCTGGTCGCATCGACGATCGCGAACGGCACCTTGAGGAAGCGCGCCAGCGTGCGGGCGAGCAGCGTCTTGCCCGTGCCGGTGGGTCCGATGAGCAGGATGTTCGATTTCTCGATCTCGATCTCGCCCGCGGTCGCCGGTGAGTAGATGCGCTTGTAGTGGTTGTACACGGCCACCGCGAGCGTCTTCTTCGCGCGGTGCTGGCCCACCACGTAGTCGTCGAGGATCTTCTTGATCTCGGACGGCTTCGGCAGCGAGCCATTCGCCGCGGGCGTCTCGCGTTCGGTCTCGCCCTCGAGGATGTCGTTGCACAGCTTCACGCACTCGCTGCAGATATACACCGACGGTCCGGAGACGAGCCGGGCGACTTCATCCTGGCCACGTCCACAGAACGAGCAGCGGATCGGGTGCGGCGTCGCGATGCGCTTCTTCATGCGGGTCCTGTCCTCGATGACGGGGGTCGGCTGAGCGGCCCGTGATGGGCCGCCCCAGCTCAGCGTCGCTTCTCGATGATCTCGTCCACCAGACCGTAATCCTTGGCCTCGGCCGCGGTCATCCAGTAGTTGCGGTCCGTGTCCTTGACGATCTGGTCGATGGGCTTGCCACTGTGCTTCGCGAGGATGCCGTTGAGCTGCTCGCGCGTCTTGAGCATCTCGCGGGTCGCGATCTCGATGTCCGAGGCCTGGCCCGACGCGCCGCCGAGCGGCTGGTGGATCATGACCTTGGCATTCGGCAGGCAGTAGCGCTTGCCGGTCGCGCCCGCCGTGAGCAGCACCGCGCCCATGGAAGCCGCGAGGCCCATGCACAGCGTGCTCACCGGGCACTTCACGAACTGCATCGTGTCGTAGATGGCCAAGCCGGCCGACACCACGCCGCCCGGGCTCTGGATGTACAGGTTGATGTCGCGATCCGGATCCTCGCCCTCGAGGAAGATCATCTGGGCGACGACGAGGTTCGCGATGTAATCGTCGATCGGCGTACCGATGAAGATGATGCGGTCCTTGAGCAGACGCGAGTAGATGTCGTAGGCGCGCTCACCACGGCCAGTCTGCTCCACCACGAACGGAACGGAAGCCATCCCTAGGTCCCTTTCTGTTACGGTCGCGAAGGTCATCGGCACCTTCGTGCTTCATCTTCTGCCTGGAATCGCGGAACCAGACGAGACTACGGGGCCGCCGGCAATGCCACCGAGGGGTCCAGTACCTCGTCCTTCGTCTTCGCCGCTTCGATGATCAGGTCCAGCGCCTTCTTCTCGAGCATCGACTCCGCCAGCGCCCTGCGGCGATCGGCTGAAGCGTAGTGCTGGCGCACGCGGGCGGCGTTCTTCGGATCCGACTCGGCGAGCCGCATGATCTGCGCGCCCACTTCCTCGGCCGTGACGTCGAGCTTCTCCTGCTTCGCCAGGGCGATGAGCAGGATCTCCCGCTTGAGCGAGCGTTCGACTCCAGGACGGTAATGCTCTTCGAGCTGCTTGTGCAGGTCCTCCGACACCTCACGGCCGCCCGTCTGTTCGTGAACGACCTGCTCCAGCATGTAGTTCACGAGCCGCGGCGACAAGTCCATGGGGTGGCGCGAGACGAGTTCATCGATGGCCTGCGCCTCGACCTCCCGGCGCACACGCTGGGCGTCCTCGCCTTCGAGGTTGCCCTTCACGCGCTCCCGCAGGGTGGCGTAGGAGTCCAGTCCGAACACGTCCTTGGCGAAGGTATCGTCCAGGGGACGGAGTTTCTTCTCCTGGATTTTCTTGATGTTGACCATGTACCGGACGGTCTGGCCGGCCAGCTCCTCCTGCCGGAAATCGGCCGGATAGGCCACCGCGATGGTCCGCTCCTGCCCCGCCTCGGCCCCCGCCAGGCCCTTCTCGAGGTCCGGGAGCAGCTCCGGGGCGCCCAGTTGGATGCGCGCACCCTTGCTGCGGGTGCCGGCCAGCCGGCGGCCGTTGGCGTCGAGCCGCTGGGAGTCCAGAAGGAGTACGTCGCCCGGACCGGCCGGCCGCTCGACGTCGGCGAACACCGCCGACTCCTGGCGCAGCTGGTCGAGCATGGCGTCGATGGCGGCGTCCTGCACGGGGCGGATGCGGCGCACGAGCGGGTAGCCCTTCCACTCCTTCACCTCGACCTGCGGCGCGATGTCGACGACGGCGTCGAACGACAGCGGCTGCCCCGGCGTGAAGCGCAGGTTCTGCACCGACGGCGGCACCACCGCGGCGAGCTTGGATTCCTGGAGCGCGCGGTGTGTGACCTCGGGGATGAAGCGCTCGAGGAACTCGCGCTCGATCTCGGCGGCGTAGTCCTGGCGCACGCGCTCGAGCGGCACCTTGCCCTTGCGGAAGCCGGGCAGGCTCACCTGCTGCTGGAAGCGGCGAGAGACCTCGACCAGACGGGATTCGACCTCGTCGGTGGGCACCTCGATCGTGAGCGTGTGCTGCCACTGGCCGGATTCGCGAACAGTATGCGTCATCGTCGGAAGAGTCCTTCGTTCGGTTCAGGGGGATTCAGGTATCGGATGATCGGCTTCCCGGTCCTTCGCCGGCGGGCGGTGGTCACGGCGTGGAGACCGGGCAGTGGGTCGGTGCGTCACGTCTGGAGGTGCTGCAACGGGCAGCTTGGTGCGAGAGGGGGGATTCGAACCCCCACGAGTTGCCCCACCGGAACCTAAATCCGGCGCGTCTGCCAGTTTCGCCACTCTCGCAAGCCAGCACTGCGGCCTCCCGCTCCCGGCTCGGGGGCCCGCCGCGGAGCGGTGGCGGGTGCGCGCATGGCGCGCGGCCCGGCATGGCCCTGCGGTGCTGCGAAAGCGTGCGGGAGCATAGCACAGGGCCCCGCGCCGTCCGGAAGGCGCGGGGCCCCGCGTTGCAGCGGGCCTGTCGCCCGGCTGGGAACCGCCTAGAAGGCGACCCGGATGCTGCCCACCGCGCGGTCGTCGGCCGAGTGCGGGAAGCCGTCGCGGTCGAGATTGCGGTGGATGAGCCCGAGGTCCAGCACGAGGTCGCCCGAGACCCACGTGAAGCCCAGCGACAGGAGTCCGGCCTTGCGCTCGACGGCATCCGGGTTGGACTCCTGCCCCACCCCGAAGCGCGCGCCCCACGGCAGTTCGTCGTCCTTCCAGTCGATGCCCACGGCATAGCTCGCCGCGCTGCCGGTGCCGAGATCCCAACCCGTCCAGTCGGCACCCGTGCGTGCGCTGATCCCCGCCACGAAGCGCGTCGCGGGCGCGATCGTCACGCGCGCCGACACCCCTCCGGTCATCTCGGCCTCGCGCGAACCCGACACCGCACCACCGCCCGTGCCGAACGACTCGGTGAGTGTGCCGCTCACATCGAGCTGGGACGTGTAGTGCACGGCCGCGCCGAGCCAGCTGCCCCACGGCTTGTCGGGATCGCGCGCGTACGCGAAGCCCGCGCCGAAGCCGAGCGAGCTGCCGTCGAACTCGAGCACGCGATCGCCCGCGTTGGGCCCTCCCGACTGCTCGTGCGTCTCGTACGAATCCTTGCGCGTCACGTACTCCGCCGACACGCCGATGCGCAGGTCTTCACCGAAGCCGCGCGACAACGCCAGCCCCGCACGCAGCTCGCGCTGCAGCGCCTGCTGGTCGATGAGCGCGGGCGACGCGATGGGTCCCTGCGAATAGGCCTGCTGTTCCAAGCGCAGCACGGGCTGCCACGCATAGAGCGAGAAGTTCCACGTGCGCAGCGCGAACGACACCGAGCCGCTCACCGCGTCGAGGTAGCCGGCGTTCTGGTCGACGTCGCGATTCTGCGACGTGAGGTCCTGACGGCTGACACGCTGGAACACCGGCGAGAGTTGCACGCCCTGGTGCACACGGGCCGCCGGGTTCTCGAATGGGGTGTCGCCCAGCCAGCGGTCGGCCAGCGAGAGGCCGGCCGAGGCGGCGCTCGCCGGCGTCACGTAGTCCCCCGGCAGCGGGAACCCGTAGTTGGGGTTCGATAGCGGTGCCGGAGCCGCCGCGTGGGCAGCGGGTAGCGCGGCGAACGTGGCCAGCAATGCGGCCGCGATGCGGGGCAGGATGAGGCGTCGATCGAGCATTCAGGCTCCGTACTTGTCGAGACGCCCGGCGTTCGCAAGCAATACCGCGATGAGGTCCTTGCTTGCAAGCGTTCCGAGCGATCCCGCCCGGCAGGCTTTCTCGTGGAATCGTGGGCTACCGTCCGCGAAGCATACGGCCGACCGCACCAGCGCGGGAACCGGATGCCAGGAATGGCCCTTCATGGGGACCGGTGTGGAGTGGTCCCCGGTGATGCACAGCACGTCCGGCTTGAGCTCCAGCAGCTTGGGGACCGCGGCGTCCACGGCCTCGATCACCGCCACCTTGGCGGCGAAGTCGCCGTCCTCCCCCGCCATGTCCGTGCCCTTGATGTGCACGAACAGGTAGTCGTGGCTCGCCCACTGCTGCGCGGCGACCGCGAATGCCTCGGCGGGCGTGTCACCCGGCACGAACAGGTCCATGCCCGCCAGGCTCGCCACACCACGGTACATGGGATACGCGGCGATGGCCGCGGCGCGCAGCTTGAAGCGCTCGGCGTAGCTGGCGTAGCGCGGGCGCTCGGCCAGCCCGCGCATGAGCACGGCGTTGGCCGGGTGCTCGCTCTTCAACACCTCGGCGGCCCGCTTCACGAACGCATTCGCGATGCGCGCGGCCTTGTCGTGCGTCGCTCCGGGTTCGAGCGCGTGCGCGGCCGGGATCGGCTTGCCCTCCTTATGGGGGTCCGCATCGCTCACCGCGCCACCCAGGCCGGGCCCGCGCATGACCGCCACGAAGCGATGGCCCTTGCCGGCCTGCAGCATGATGTCGACATCCTCGAAGCGCCCCGCCTCTTGCTTCAAGAGCTCGACCAAACGCACGCACGTCTCGGTGGGAATGCGGCCCGCGCGCCGGTCGGTGGCGATGCCCGCGGCGTCGATGCTGCAGAAGTTGGCGCGTGCGGCGACGTCGCCGGGCGCGAGGTCGATGCCGGCGCCCAGGGCTTCGAGCACGCCGCGGCCCACGGGATGCGTGAGCGGGTCGTAGCCGAAGAGTCCCAGATGGCCGGGGCCGCGGCCGGGCGTGAGGCCCGGGGCCACCGGCAGCAGCCGGCCCAATGCGGACAGCGGCACGATCGAGTCCAGGTTCGGCGTGCGCGCCGCATCGAGCGGCGTGCGCATGTCGAACGCGGGGTTCGGCAGGTCGCCCAGGCCATCGAGCACGAGCAGCACGATCTTGGAC
>JBEBGT010000507.1:0-3190 GCA_040081365.1 Candidatus Eiseniibacteriota bacterium
CTTCGGCCGCCCCCTATTCTCCGCGGCCGATTCGCCACCCAGATTCGTCGGGGCGTGGCGCAGCCCGGTAGCGCACCTGGTTTGGGACCAGGGAGTCGGAGGTTCAAATCCTCTCGCCCCGACCAGCATCCCACCGGTTGCGAGCGGCAGGCTCACCCGGAGTCGTCGTGCCGCGCGCCGAACGCGCGCAGCGCGGTGGCTCCGGACGGCCGCGGTGGGTCGTTCCCGTCCGTGCGAGCCCCACCTCGCGCATTCGGGGGCGTGCACTTTGCGCCTGTAGCTCAGTTGGATAGAGCAACGGATTTCTAATCCGTCGGTCGGGGGTTCGATCCCCTCCAGGCGCGCCATGTGCGGCGCGGCGGTCGGGTCCAGTGTTGGCGGTGGATGTAGCTCAGTTGGCAGAGCATCGGGTTGTGGTCCCGAGGGTCGCGGGTTCGAGCCCCGTCATCCACCCCATTTACTTTTCGCACTTGGTCCCGACGATAATCGCCGAAGGCGCCTGCGTGGAGCCCCAACGGTCGGCAGGATGCCCGCCGTGCAGAGCGCGATCCGCGGCGGGCGTGCCCGGAAGCGGGCCGTTCGCTGGAAGCTCACCGCGGCCGGAGGCCGCGGCACTCGCAAGGAGTCGCATGAAGCGCCGCGCCAAGATCGTGTGCACGCTGGGTCCCGCCACGTCGTCGCCCGAGATGGTCCGCAAGCTGGTCGCCGCGGGCATGGACGTCGCCCGACTCAACTTCTCGCACGGTTCACGCGACGACCATGCCGCCGTGTATCGCGAGGTGCGCGCCGCCAGCGACGAGGCCGGCCGCGCCGTGGCGTTGTTGGTCGACCTGCAGGGTCCCAAGATCCGACTGGGCACGTTCAAGACCGGCAGCGCCGAGCTCGTGAACGGCGCCACGTTCACGATCACCACCGCGCCCTGCCCCGATGGCGACGCCACGCTCGCCGGCACCACGTACGAAGCGCTGGCGCAGGACGTCACGCCCGGTGCCAACGTACTCATCGATGACGGCCGCGTGCGGCTGCGCGTGGAATCCACCGACGGCGTGCGCGTGGTGTGCACCGTGATCGAGGGCGGCACGGTCTCGAACCACAAGGGCATCAACCTGCCCGGCGTCAAGGTGAGCGCGCCCAGCATGAGCGAGAAGGACCGCGAGGACCTGCGCTTCGCGCTGTCCCTGCGCGTCGACATGATCGCGCTGTCGTTCGTGCGCGAGCCGTCCGACCTGGCCGACGTGCACGCCGTGATGGATGAATGCGGTGCGCGGCTGCCGGTGATCGCCAAGATCGAGAAGCCCGAAGCGGTCGACCGCCTGGGCCCCATCGTGCGCGCCTTCGACGGACTCATGGTGGCGCGTGGCGACTTGGGCGTGGAGATCCCACTGGAGCAGGTGCCGCTCGTGCAGAAGCGCTGCGTGCGGCTGGCGCGCGAGCACGGCAAGCCCGTGATCGTGGCCACCCAGATGCTCGACTCCATGATCCACGCGTCGCACCCCACGCGCGCCGAGGCCTCCGACGTGGCCAACGCCGTCATGGACGGCGCCGACGCGCTCATGCTGTCGGGCGAGACCAGCGTGGGCGCGTATCCGATCGGTTCCGTGGAGACCATGGCCCGCATCATCGAGGCCGCCGAGTCGCAGGGCTTCCACAACATGCAGTCGATCCGCCGCCGCCCCGAGACGCGGCCCGAGGCCATCGCGCTGAATGCCGTGCGCATCGCGGAGGACCTGCACGCCGTGGCGTTGGTGGCGTTCACCGAGACCGGTGCGACCGCGCGGCACATGGCCGTGCACCGCGACGGCATCCCGCTCTTGGCGTTCACGTCGCGGCCCGAGGTGCGCAGCCAGTTGGCCCTGTTATGGGGTACTGAAACCTTCGTGGTGCCGATGGTGCATCACACCGACGACATGGTGGCGATGGCCGACAAGGCGCTGCTCGACCTGGGCCGCGGCCGCGTGGGCGATTACGTGGTGATCGTGGCCGGCACACCGCCCGGCACGGTGGGCAGCACGAACACGCTGCGCGTGCACAAACTGGGCGGGGAGTAGGTCGCACCGAAACCGCGCTCCCCCCGGGCGCGGAACATCGCCGGCGAGTGCGTGTCGACTCGTCGCCATCGGGGGGGATCGCATGTGGGGAGCCATCGCGGGTGATGTGATCGGATCGGTCTACGAGGGGCATCCTGGCCCTCGCGAGGACTTCGAACTCATCCACCCACACGCGCAACCGACCGACGACAGCGTACTCACCCTCGCGATCGCGGACGCGCTGCTCACGGGAACCGACTTCAGTACGTCGCTGCGCGCATGGGGACGCCGCTACCCGAGGGCCGGCTATGGCGGCGGATTCCATGGCTGGATGCATGCTGACGACGCCGGCCCCTACCAGAGCTTCGGGAACGGTTCCGCCATGCGGGTATCACCCGTGGCATGGGCTTTCGACTCGCTGGAACGCGTCCTCGCCGAGGCCGAGGCGAGCGCAGCGCCGACACACGATCACCCGGAAGGGGTGAAGGGCGCCCAGTCCGTGGCCGCCGCCATCTTCGTGGCTCGCACCGGAGGTTCACCGGGCGACCTGCGAACGGTCTTCGAACACCGATTCGGCTATGACTGCTCCACGACATACGCTGGGTTGCGCGCACGACACACCTTCGACGTGACGTGCATGGGTACGGTTCCCGTGGCGGCCACCTGCGCACTACTCTCGACGAGCGTCGAGGACGCGATCCGCAAAGCCGTCTCGCTCGGGGGCGATGCGGACACGCTTGGCTGCATCACCGGCTCCATCGCCGAGGCCATGTACGGCGGCATGCCTCGAACGCTCCGCGAGCTCGTCTCGGCGCGTCTGCCCGACGACCTACGCATGGTCGCCGAGCGCTTCACGGCGCGATTCGGCGTGCCCGTGGCCTAGTCCGCGCCGAGCACGGCCGTGCCGAGGTGTGGAGTCCGGCGTCACCGGCTTGTGCCCAGGGCATCACAAAGCCCCTTGCAATCGACCTGGAGCCCTCGGGTACGCTTGCTGCAGATGAGCGTGCACGGCGAACACCCCCGCACGCCGCGCCCCCCTGTGCCACGAGGTGAGAGATGAGCGCTCCGCACCAGATGAGCGGATGGACGGATCACTCGTTGGCCCTGCCGACCTTCTGGTCCGGTTTCGGCAGCGTACTCGAACTCGGGGGACGCTCCAAGGA